>CAZDYZ010000967.1:0-5539 GCA_964509525.1 uncultured Acidobacteriaceae bacterium | reverse complement strand
ATCACGAGGTTCTCTCCAGATAATTGCCCACCAGGGCGGCACAATGTTCGACCAGATTTCGGTCCTCGTCTGTGAACGCGGCTGGGTTGTGGCTGTCGATGTCAAGCTCGCCGACCACCTCGCCCTTGCTAAACACCGGCGACACAATCTCCGACTTAGTCTCGATGGAACACGCAAGATAGCGTGGGTCGGCGTTGACATCGTCCACTACGACAGTCTGCCCGGACGAGACTGCAGCGCCGCAGATCCCCTGGTTGAGCGGGATGCGCTTGTGCGGTGTTTCGGCCCCGATGTACGGTCCGAGCACCAGCATCGGATCTTTGCCCGGCTGGCCCTTCTCGATCATGTAAAAGCCAACCCAGTTGAAATGAGGCAGGCGTTGCTTCAAGCTGCCCACGATGTGGCTCATCAGGTGCTCGGCACTTTCCGCGTCATCGGCAAATGCATTGAGTTCTTCAGCCAGCTGCTGGTAATTTGTCGGCATAAGTCATCCATTCATATCACACGCCGGCGAGCGAGCGTATGCCTCGAGGCTTCGGGAACAGTTCCGGGTGCAGGGCCCACGCGATGGCGTGCAACCCGCTGATCAGGCTCGTGGCGGGAGTGTTCAGCAACTCATCATTGATGCAAAACACATGTCCGGTCTTAACCGCCAACAGGTCGGTCCATCCCCTTTGTTCGACGAGCTTTCGCAACGGAACGCGATCGCCAGCGCCACACCATGCGGCGAGGATCACGTCGGGCCTGGCCAATGCGATTTCCTGTGCAGCCGTCGCTTGCCCTGGCTGACTGATGAATTCGCCACCTGCTGCTTCCACCAGTTCGGCGACCCATGGCTGCGAGGCGATGATCGGTTTGCCCCACTCTTCGCAGAAGACCTTGGGTCTGGGTGCATTCGGAATGCGCCGGCGAACCTCGGCAATTGAATTCTGCATCGCCCCGGTCACCCCTTGCCCGCGCTCCCACGCGCCCATCACGCCTGCAATCGCGGAAATGTCGGCATAAATGTCGGCGAGCGTTCGCGGCGCCAGGGCAAGAAATCGCACACCCGCTTTCAGGATTTCTGCGACCGCTTCCAGCTGATAGGGAACAGAAGCCAACACAAGGTCGGGTTGAGCGAGCAGAATCTGCTGGCTTTGCGCGCTCCACGAGTCGGAGACAATGATCCGCGTGCCATCAGCCACCTCGGGACAGACGTCGGCGCAATACCTGGTGCAGGCTACCAGGCGCTCCAACAAGCCGAGATCGCGCAGTGTGACTGTGGCGCTAGGCTGGAGGGAGACGACGCGTCGCGGTGTGTGGTCGGGGGCACCCAAGACTGTCTGATTATACGAAGAGCAAGCAGCAGCATTCTGCAGAGGTCACGGGGTAAGCTTAAGGAGTTCGAAGCAGCGCTATGTATTCTTCTCAACTTCTCGACCACTTCGAGCACCCTCGCAATTCCGGCGAACTAGCGGATGCGGACGCACAGGTGCGAATCGAGAATCCGGTTTGTGGCGACATGCTGGAGCTGGCGATCAGGATGGACGCCGGTCGCATCACCGACATCCGTTTTCGCGCGAAGGGCTGCGTACCAGCAATGGCATGCGCTTCGGCGATGACTGAACTTGTACAGGGCAAATCCCCACACCAGGCATGGTCCATTACAAAGCAGGAGGTAGTGGAAGCCGTGGGTGGATTGCCGGCCGCGTCAGGACACGCCGCCCAGTTGGCGATCGATGCCCTGCGAGCTCTGCTCAGGAAGCTCGGCTGATCTTATGCGGTATTCAATTCCAGCATGGACTGGCATTCGTCTATATGCCATTCCGGAGTTGCTCCGGCCCGGCTGGCGACCAATGCACCCACTGCATTGGCAAAGCGGCCAATATGGCGCGCATCCCAACCTTGCTCAATGCCGTGAAGAAACGCGGCTGCGAATGCGTCGCCCGCGCCGACCGTGTCGGCAACTTGCACTTTGAAGCCGGGTACCTCGCAATATTGTCCGCGATGAAAGACAGCACAGCCGCGCTCGCCGAAGGTCACGCAGATGGTCTTACAGCCATATTGTTCGCTCCAGCGGCGGCAGAAGTGCTCCATCGACGAGCCTTGACCTCCGCTGTTAACCGAGCCGTCGAGGAACTCTGCTTCGCTGTCGCTGAACTTCACCACGTGCGCCTGGGCTGAGAGTTGCTCCACCACAGCCAGGCTCCAGTTGCCGTCGCGCAGGTTTACGTCGTAAAACCTCCGTGCCCCAGGCACAGCTTCCAGCAGCTTCAACGTGGAAGCCATCGCCTGCGCTGACATGTGGTACAGCGTGCCCAGATAGATCCACTGCGGCAGCAACTTCGCGATACGCTCAAGCTCAGCCGCAGTCAGATCCACAAAGTCATAAGCTGCCGGCCGCACGATGCGAAACATTGGCTTGCCCTCGGCATCAAGCTCCACTTCGGCAATGCCGGTGTTCTTGCCGCGGAGCGCCTGTACGAACTGGTTGGAGATTCCTCGTTCCTCGAGACGTTCGAGGGCCCGGCGCCCGCGATCGTCGTCCCCCACGGCGCTCAGCAGGCATACGTTATGGCCCAGTTGCCGGGCGTGAGCCGCAAAATTTAATGGGGCACCGCCGAGATATTCGCGATCGCCGATTACATCCCACAAAATCTCGCCAACGCTGACAATGCGCATGCTGACTTGCCTCCATGGGCCTCGTCTATGGTATCGTGCGGCGGGCAATCTCGTGTCGCGTTTGCAATCCGCGAGATTTCCATTATGATTTCATGCTTCTATGAGGATACCTTTCCAACGGGACCGTACCGTTGTGACCACGCCTCCTACGGCCGCTGAATTCCCGCCCTTGTCCGGGGCGGATATTGCGGGCTTAATTCAAGGCAATCGGGTCGGCGGTGACCTTTACGGTTTTCTGCGCGCCAACCCCAGCCGGGTTGTCTTCGGTCTGCTGGATGTAGCAGGCAGTCGCGAAGAAAACCACGCCATCGTGGAAGCTGTACGGCAAACCTTTCACCGATCGGGATGCAAGAGCTTTGCCCATCCAGAAGTCAACGAGGCAGATGCCATGATGGAGTTCTGCCTTGAGTTGAACCTGACGGTCCGCCGGGCTGCGTCGGGGGTGCGCTCCTGCCCCGCCTTCGTAGGGTGCTACAACGAGGCGCTGGGCACGGTGTGCTATGCCAACGCCGGGCATACTCCGGGATTGCTCCGCGATCGCTCCGGTGTCAGCGAACTGCCGGCAACTGGACTCCCTCTGGGACTGTTTTCCGCTTCCACGTATGAAGCTCCGTTTGTCGCCTTGCAGCCAGGCGCTTCGTTGCTGCTGGTCTCACGGGGCGTGGTAGAGGCGACGTACAAAAAAGAAGAGTTTGGGTTGCAGCGGGTGAAGCAGCAATTCGAGCGAGTCTCGAATGACAATGCCAGAGAAATCGCCGGCATGATCCTCAATGGAGTGCAGGAGTTCCTGCGCACGCCCCCCACGCACAACGATGTGACCGCACTGGCTCTCGTCCGGTCGGATAACCATGCTACCGCCAGCCGAGGATGAGGGCCGAAGCCGCAGGTGGTCGATGCATCGAATCGACCCACCTCTGCTACACTAAGGTGACTGTCCTGCCGTCCCGGTCTGATTAGGCAGTGCCGTTACGCCGTTGTGACTATGACATTTGCTTTCCGAACTTTTATCTCCATTCTTATTAGCTGCGTATTTATAACAGCTGGCTTCGCCCAGACGTCGGCACCAACAGCGACGGGCCCAGCACCAGGTGCGCAGTCCAAGCAGCCTCCGGAGGGGAATCCGCCCACCACGCAGGGCGAAGGTACTCAGCCGCAACAGGCGCAAGCTCCTGCACACACACTGACTTCCGAGGAGATCGTAAAGGAAGAGGAGAAGCAGCGCGCTCTTGGTGTGGTTCCTATGTTTGGTATGACGTACCACTACAATGCGCCACCTTTGACCAGCAAACAGAAGTTCCGCCTGATGATCAAGTCAGCGACCGATCCTTTCATTTTCGTTGCGGTCGGGATACAGGCGGGACTCAGCCAGGCACAGGATAATTTTGCGGAATACGGCCAGGGGGCCGAGGGCTACGGGAAACGTTATGGTGCCGCACTGGCGGATCAAACTGACAGCAATTTCTTTAGCAACTTCTTCTATCCCGTGCTCTTCAAGCAGGACCCCCGTTACTTCCGGCTGGGCGAAGGCACCAAGAAACACCGGATCGCCCAGGCGCTGGAACAGGAGTTTGTTGCCAGAAAGGATTCAGGTGGCACTACCTTTCATTTCTCTAACGTTCTGGGAGCGCTGACAGCGGGTTCGATTTCCAATGCGTATTATCCCCAGAATGACCGTGGCCTTGGTCTGACCATGAGCCGTGCAGCCATAGCCTTGGGCTATGGTTGCCTGGGTAACGTGCTACTGGAATTCTGGCCTGATATCGACCACAGGCTGTTCCACAGACAAGACAAGCGGGTGGATCCCAACCAGAGGGTTGGTGATTCTCCATAGGGATCATCCGGGCAGCGTCGAAAATCGCCCTAACCTAAACACCGACAGGTCGGTGCTTGCAGGTTGCCTTAAAGCCCACAAAGCCAGTGCCTCCCCTATCGCGGCCGAATGCTTGAATCCGTGACCGGAGCAGGCGGAGGCGACCACTACATTTTCCCAGTCGCGAAAGTTGTCAACGATGAACTTGGCGTCCGGCGTGACTGTGTAAAGACATGTTGTGGCACGCAGGCATTGATCAGACAAGTCGGGAAACCGTGGCGCGATGTAGGCGTTGAACATAGCGGTAACCTCTGCATGGCTGACGGTTCGTGGTACGGCATCGGGATCAATCGTTGTGTCGTACTGCTCAGTGGCGATCTTCACGCCAGATTGGGAGTCCTGAATCACAGGAAAACCGTACAGCATGTCACACGGCCGGTTGCCTACAATCCAGATAAACACCGGGAATCGCACCGATGTGTACATCTGGGTGTTGCTTGCGAGTGCGAACCAGCACATCACCTGCCTATAGATCCGGAAGTAACGCCTGTAATCATCGCCGAGCAGGGTCGGGATCCACGGTCCGGCAGTCACGATGACTCGCGCGGCAGAGTAAGTGGTACCATCAGTCTCGACTTCAACTGCGCCCTGCCCGTTGGGGATGATGTCGAGCACGGTTTTTCCCGTAACGACCCTCGCCCCTAATTGTCCCGCCTGGCTGAGTTGCGTCTCGACGCAGGCCTCGGGACGAAGGAACCCCGCTCCGGGTTCAACGTAGCCAACCTCGTCGCCGTTGAGCTTGAACTGCGGATAACGACGATGGATTTCCTCCGCCTCCAACACCTCGTGAGGAATAGCAAATTCTTTGGCAGCCTGGATGGTGTCCTGGAGGAACGAAGTCGAACCATGATGATCGCCGGAAATATTTGTTGATGCGAGAATCAGAGCGCCATTTCGGGTAAGCAGGCTGCGGCCGGTGGCTGCCTCCAGTTCCTTCCAGATCTGGTTGGAGCGTTGCACCAGGGGCACAAACTCACGGCCCTCGCCGATAGCCTCGCGGGTGATTCT
>CAZDYZ010000966.1:0-2609 GCA_964509525.1 uncultured Acidobacteriaceae bacterium | reverse complement strand
GTCTCCGGACAGCTCCACCTGGAAGCTCGACTGGCCTATCAGCGGGTGGGGAAAATCGATGGCATAAGTGACAGAGTAACCGTCCCCAGGGTACACCCCAATGAACTTGTCTCCATCACAGACCTGAAGCGGGCGCAAAATCCGCAGGTATTCCCGCTTGCGGCGCTGCGGTTTCAAACCGCTGTCTCTCAGCATACGGACGAACGGCTCAGCACTTCCGTCAAGAAGAGGAACTTCGAGGCTGTCAAGTTCGACAACGGCATTGTCTACTCCAACCCCAATAAAGGCAGACAAGAGGTGCTCTGTCGTAGAGATCAGGACACCCTGCTTCATTAAGCTGGTGGCGTAGCTCACCTTGGCCACATTACGGCTGACCGCCTCAACGCAGAAACCATCAAGATCCACCCGGCGGAAGACTATGCCGCTTCCCGCACGCGCAGGCAGGATCTGCATGTTTACCTTGGCGCCTGAGTGCAGCGCGATTCCGCTGCAGGTTACTGGCGTGCGGATGGTGTGTTCGTAATGGGTCAAGTTTGTGTAGCCCCGAAAGCCACTTGGAATCATGAATTGTACCTGCTTATATGTGCAGTGTCATGTATAGATTACGACCAAAGGGCAGGGGTTGTTATGTGGCAAAAGAGACACAGTTTCGAGTCTCTTCGGCGACGATGGGGAGCCTCGCCAGCAAGGGCAAACGACGCTGAGTTAGTTAGTCTGAGCTGATGAATGAGAACCGCTGGCCACTCAGTACCGAATTTTATTTCTTCTTTCCTTTGTTTTGCGTGGGTGTAAGTGTGGCCTGAAACAGGGAGTCCGGCAGGCTCTGGTTGTACTTGGTTTCGGTGATAAAGCGTTGGTTGATGAATTCGCCGTTGCGGTAACGAGTAACGCTAAACGGCGTCATGATTCCTTGAATGGAACGGTAATTGTCGTAGCCTTCGGCTTCTTCGATACGATCACGGCTTTTCGGATCGCGCCAGACAAAGCTGACTCGCAGGGGCAGATGCGTGTTGCTGTCGATAATGATAGTGACTGTGTCATTTTGCGCATCGATGATGGAAACTTTATCGCCCTGCTTGCGCTCTGCCACGCCGGAACCTTCGTAGAGGAGGGCGACGCCAGGCTGCTTTAGGCTGCGCCGTAGTACCCACGGCAACGAGTGGTTGCGCCGGCGAAGGTAGTCTTGTAGGAGTTCGTTCTCGACAGTGCTGGTGCCCTTAAAGGTACTTTCAAATCCCTGATCACCCAAAAAGAGGATCACCCAATCGCGTTGTTTTGTCAGCTCAGTTCGTTCTTTGTCCGGCCATTGCCAAAAACGCCAGAAGAGCGCTCCCGTGCCGCTGGGTTCGCCGTGGTAGAACCCGTAAGTGCGGCCAGTCTGCTCAACATTTTGCAGTGTCAGATAAGACTCACCGCCCAAAGCGGCTACCATTTGTTCCAGTGAGTCCTCCGCCTTCCGGACACCGGGATCAGAGGTCGGTGGCAAATGCAATAGTCCGCCGCCAGATTCTTCAGGAGATTGGACACCCTGGGCCCCCTGCAAAGGGGAAGCTGTAAACCCCCGCGGAAGGGAGGGCGCAGTCTGAGGGACCGCCGCGGAATTTGGTGCGATGGCCAGTCCAAAAAGGATGAGCGAGGCGAACTTCATAGCCATACAAACAGTTGTAGTTGTTGAAAGCTGCGACCCGCAACCCTTCTCACTTGGCGAATCACGGGTTGTCGATTCGAAGCTACTTGAGCGCTTCGACAATACGATCGAAGTCCTCAAGCGACTTGTATTGGATGATGATCTTGCCCTTACCCTTGAAATCCTTAATCTGGACCAGGCAACCTAGTGCGCGCTGTAGCTCCAGCTCTGCTGCGCGTACGTTGGGATCGGACGGAGCAGGCTGGGAAGTCTTGGTTGGGGAGGGGTGCATAAAATCGTGCAGCAGAGCTTCAGTTTCGCGAACGGTGAGCTTCCCTCCTATCACCTTGTGGGCGAGTGCGTCCCGATCGGGCGTATCCCCCAAGGCCATGATCACCTTGGCTTGGCCAAAGCCGAGGCGGCCATCGGCTACCGCCTCCTGCAGCGGTTGCGGGAGCCTAACCAGCCGCAGATAATTGGCAACAGCGGAACGGGACAGTCCTGTACGGGCCGCCACTTCCTCCTGGGTGAGACGGAACTCAGAACTCAAACGCTGCAGCGCGTGCGCATGCTGCATCGGATTCAGATCCTGGCGAAGCAAATTCTCAATGATGGTTAGCACCAGGACCTGCTGATCAGGCACATCCTTAACGATGGCGGGGATGTGGGTCTTGCCGGCACGGGCCGACGCCAACCAGCGCCTTTCGCCGACAATGAGCTCGTAGAGGCGTCCGTCGTCGCCCGGGGCTTGGTTGGGACGCACCACCACGGGCTGAAGTATCCCGTGTACCTTAATCGAGTCGGCAAGTTCTTCCAAGGTTGGGTCGTCCTCAGAAGTCGCCCGAGTCTGATAGGAGTTGCGGGCGATAAGCTTCAGCGGAATTTCGATGACCTGTTCCCCAGGGCGCAAGTGACTCTGCCCGGGTAGCTCTGGAGGCTCGTGAATCGTGCTCAGGTGGTCGGACGGTGCGGACCTGGCAGG
>CAZDYZ010000965.1:0-7673 GCA_964509525.1 uncultured Acidobacteriaceae bacterium | reverse complement strand
GGAGATCGAAATCGTGTTCCACTCGGGCACGTTCTCATTGGCCCAAGCGAACACATCGGTGATGACGCGCATGGCCTGCTGCGGCGGATAGATATATGTCCCGCGTGCGATGTACTCCTTCAGCACGTCGTTCTGCACGGTGCCGGAGAGTTTGCGGATGTCTCCGCCCTGGCGCCGCGCAACGGCTACATAAAGCGCCAGCAGAATGGACGCGGTCGCATTAATCGTCATCGAAGTGGAGATTTTCTCCAGATTGATACCGTCAAACAGGCGCATCATGTCCTCGATGGAGTCAATCGCAACACCGACTTTGCCGACCTCGCCCATGGCAAGTGGATTGTCGGAGTCAAGCCCAATTTGTGTTGGCAGATCAAAGGCGACGCTTAGTCCGGTGGTGCCGTTGCCGAGCAGGTATTTGTACCGGCGGTTGGATTCTTCGGCATCGCCCATGCCAGCGTATTGCCGCATGGTCCAAAGTCGGCCGCGATACATGGTGGCCTGCACACCTCGAGTGTAGGGAAACTGTCCCGGATAGTTGAGGTCACGATCGTAGTCCCATCCCTCAAGGTCGGCCGGGGTATAAAGAGGATGAATGTTAATGTGGGAGGAGGTTTCTTGTGTCTCAGAGAGTTTGCTGGAAACAGCAGCTTTGTTGGCCATGATTGGGACCCTCGAGGATCACTAGCCAGTCGTTGGCATGGATCAGTTGTGGGTTACAGTTGCAGGCGCTGGGAGCAATTCTCGCCTTCGAGCCAACCGAGGCTGAAGTGCGCGGCATCCTTGTCGGGACGATTATGTATACCTGCCCTGCACTAGAACCAAAGTCGTTGACGCTTGTTCCCAACCAGGGCACGAGCCCAGGAATCGAGCAGCGAGGCGGTGGCGCTTCAGGACAAAACCATAGAACCCGCGTGGGCTAAAGCAAGCCCGGCGTGATAAACGACGTGCCCTGCTCGGCGAAGCCGCTCCCTCACCTGCTCCTCCGCGAGTTCCAAAAGGAACTCCCACCAAAATACGCGAAGATCAGCGCAAACGCGGCTGCCAATAACATCTTTCCTGCTCCGGATGTGCCAGCCTGATATTGACGATACTGGCGAACCGCGGCTCCCCCGCCGACGATGGCCAGCACCAGGAAAAGCAACCCGGTTACCTCCAGCCAGAGCACTTTCAGGATACGTCCAATACTGCGAAGGGTAACGGTAGATGCCTTATACAAGGCCCTCACCCAGCGGTTCTCGCCGCCCTTCCGTCCTGCGACCCGGAGAAATGCCCGACTCTGGGTACCAAAATCACGGGATGACATGGCCAATCTGTGTGCTGCGCGTTTCCACCAGAAAAGCTCTATTCTACCAGCCTGAGAGTCAGGCCAAGTCGGTCAACCGGTGCATCCTGGACAAAACGGTTATAAACTTTCCCTGTATGCTTTGCATCACAATGTTACGCTGGGTTCATCCAAAGAGGTAAAGTGCTGCAGGCGGATTTCGGGTGCGCATGCGGAAGGTGCGTGTCATTGCCCTATAGGGAGCAGGTGCCATCGTGGACCAACGACTCAAAGGCTTAATGAAGGAATTGGGGGAGGCGATCAATAGCTCGCTCTCCGATTCCGATGAAATTGCGGCGGTCATCTCCCGGATCAAGGCCCGCGGCTACGATGTTTTTCTGGTTCTGGAAGCGACTATTGGATTCAATCAACGCAGCGAGGAAGTCGTAGAGAAGAGCCCCATCAAGACGCCGAAATCGCCAGCCGATTTCCAGATAACCTCGCAAGATGTTAAGTTCCTCAAATCGCTTCGTATTAGGGTGGATGACGTAAAGAAGGGTTAAGTCCGCCGGGAAACCTGCACACCGTTGGAAAGCTTTGGGGGTGTGCTAACATTCGACTTCGCCTGTGGGTTAGCAGTCGCCACCAAGGCGCGGCCAGCCCTCCGCAGACGAGCTTGCCAGCCCCTAAGGGGGAAATTCGCGCTCGGGAAATCGTCAGGATGAGGGATACCCTCGGAGTTTTGCTGGCTGGAGGCGCAGGTGAACGTCTTTACCCGCTGACCCGCGATCGCGCCAAGCCGGCCGTCACCTTCGGCGGTATCTATCGCATAATTGACATCACGCTCTCCAACTGCATTAACTCAGATCTGCGCAAGATTTACATCCTAACCCAGTACAAAGCACTGTCTTTGAACCGGCACATCCGCGAGGGCTGGGGCAATATCGTCGGTCGAGAACTTGGTGAATTCATCGAAATCCTGCCCCCGATGAAGCGCGTGAGTGAGAACTGGTACATGGGAACCGCCGACGCCGTGTACCAGAATATCTACTCCATCGGCTCCGAGCAGCCTCGTCATGTACTCATCCTGGCAGGCGATCACATCTACAAGATGAACTACGACCTCATGTTGCGGCAACATAAGGATTCCGGCGCGGATGTCACCATCGCGACCATTCTGGTGGATCCGGCTGAGACCAGGCATTATGGTGTGCTAGAGATTGATCGCACCGGCCGCGTCGTCGGTTTCCAAGAAAAGCCTGAACAGACCGACTTGCGTTCACCATACAACCCGCGCATGGTTTCGGTCTCGATGGGTGTTTACCTTTTTAATACTGACGTCCTTATTCCGGTGCTGCTGAAAGATGCCGAGGCCGCCGCATCGCGTCACGACTTCGGGCACAACATCCTGCCTCGAATGGTTGACGATTACAAGGTGTATTCGTTCAACTTCATTGACGAAAACAAGAAAGAAGCGCTGTATTGGCGCGACGTGGGGACGCTGGAAGCCTATTACGAAGCCAACGCCGATCTGGTTTCCGTGGCCCCGGTATTTAACCTTTATGACGAAGCGTGGCCGATTCGCACTCACATGCGGCAGTATCCGCCGGCCAAGTTCGTTTTTAGCGATTCCGGCCGCACCGGAGAAGCGCACGATTCGATCGTTTCCATGGGCTGCATCATCTCAGGAGGGTCGGTGCGCAATAGTGTGCTGTCACCTGATGTACGCGTGAACTCCTACTCGGAAGTTGACACCAGCATTCTGTTCTCCCATGTCGACATCGGCAGGCATTGCCGCATCCGCAAGGCTATCATTGATCGCGACGTCCACATTCCCGAGGGAACGGTAATCGGCTACGACACTGAGGCCGACCGCGCAAAATATCACGTCACCGATGGCGGCATTACCGTCGTAACTCGCGATTATTCGCTTTTCGAGAATCCTGTCACGGTGGACTATTTCACGTCCGAATAGCCGCACTCACACTGGATGGGAAAGAGCTCGGGGAAGGTATCGTGCCGGCTCCTTAAAAAGATGACCTCGCCCGATCGATCCCGGATAAGGATTGACAGGTGTTACTTATGTTTCCCGGCCTTTGCGTGAGGTGTCAGCTTGGCCACGTGAATTTTGCCGGTGCGAATCGCGCGCTTCAGCTCCTCCCAGTCTTTCACGGTCTGGTTTGCGTAGGTAATAGCAAAGGTGGCCATCGCCTCATCGAACCTATCATTGTTACCAAGGTATCCTGCGATGCAGCAGGAATCACCGGAACGTGCGTGGCCCTTGGAAAGCAGTTCACCGCACATTTCTGCGTACTCCACCAGCCCTTTCCCCTTGAGATCGTCTTCCTCGATGGCCGCTTTGTGGTCACGCAGCTGGCGAACCACATATTCGCGGTTACCGATGGAGGTCCATCCCAGGAAAATGTCAGACTGCATTTGCATGGCACGGCCACCTTCGGCAACGCGCTGTCCCTGATGGGCGGCCACTGGGCTATGGGGTAGGTTCGAAGCATAAGCGGATCCTGGCTCCTCCTTGATTTGAATGAACAGCGGATCATAAACGGCCCCGCCAAACAGAAGCAGGATGTAGTCGCGCAGGCCTACGCTCCCGGTGCCGACCACCCGGAAGGCGACGTCCTCAACGTGATACTGTGTAAAAAAGTGCGCTCGTTCAGGCAGAAGGGTACGAGCGTAAGCGCGAAGGGAAGCAACTGCGTCGTCGGCTTCTTTCTGTGACACGTGATACTGTGTTGGCTTCTGGTCGCAAAAAACGTGCCTGCCGCTGCGCAAAACGGTCAACTTTTCCAGATTGCGTAGCGGGGTGGTACGTTCCGCCTTGCGCAGAACCGAACGTAAAGGATCAATTTGGCGATAGATCTGAAAGCGGGCGAGGTGTTCAAACGGCATCTCGGAGAACCGCTTCATCCAGACGCGATAGTGGCGCACAAAGGAGAGGGCGCCGTCTCGGCACTGTTTCTCGGAGTTACCGGCTTCGCGTCCGGCGAGTACCAGGCTCGCCGACATGCGCTTCACGTCCCACTCCCAAGGTCCGATAATGGTTTCGTCGAAGTCGTTGATGTCGAAGATAAGTCGGCCGTCAGGAGCTTCAAATGCCCCCAAGTTCTGCACGTGAGCATCACCACAAAGCTGGGCCATCAAATCAGTGCGTGGCAGAGGCGCCAGGTCGGCTGCCATCAGGGGTACAGCTCCGCGAAAGAACCCGAAGGGCGAAGCCGCCATGTGAGCCCACTTGATGGGCAGCAGAGCGGGAAGGCGGCCCTGTTGGGAGGCCAGCAGGAGATCGATGACGTCGTGCTTGCGGTCCCTGGGATTCCAGTTTGCCTGGTCAATGCGCTTGATTTTGTTGCGGCACAACCGGCCACGCTGTCGCCGTTCTTCACGAGTCATGATCTTGAGCTTGTTAGCCGGCATCGAGGCAAACAGCAAACATCATACGCGAAACACCTAAAGTCGCAAGAAAAAAGGGGCAAGGCCAATGCCACGACAGACGTGGGACCTGGCGCCCCTGGGAGAGCGATTAGCGAGAAGAGTCGCCGCGTTAAGATAAGTATTCACGGTTTGCGAGGACGAAATGGCAGCAGCCATTCTTGATGGAACAAAGATCGCAGCACAGATTAAGACCGAGGTCGGGGAAGAGGTGAAGGAACTCACTGCCGCCGGGTTACGCCCTGGCTTGGCAGTTGTGCTCGTCGGCCGCAACCCCGCGTCAGAAATCTACGTTCGCAACAAGGTGAAGAGCTGCGAGCATCTAGGAATCTACAGCGAGAAGCACACGCCGCCAAATAGTGTGACCACCGCGGAGCTGCTGGCGCTGGTGGACAACCTTAACCGACGAGACGAGATCGACGGTATTCTGGTGCAGTTGCCACTGCCATCGCAGGTGGACTCCAAGAAGGTCCTGCTCGCAGTATCACCCGAGAAAGACGTGGACGGGTTCCACCCCATGAATGTCGGCTATCTCTCGACCCAACGTCCTGGGCTTGTTCCGTGCACGCCTTCGGGAATCATCGAAATTCTGAAGCGCAGCAACATCGCCATTGCGGGCGCAGAAGCCGTGGTTGTGGGACGCAGTGACATCGTCGGCAAGCCAACTGCCATGCTGCTTCTGAATGCCAATGCCACAGTCACGGTTTGCCATTCAAGAACACGGGACCTGCCCTCGGTATGTCGGCGCGCCGATATTCTCGTTGCCGCCATTGGCAAAGCAGGCATAATCACGGCTAACTTTGTGAAATCGGGCGCGACTGTCATTGACGTTGGCATGAATACGATCACCGATCCCGCCCTGTTCCAGAAGTTCTTCGCTGGGAATGAGAAGCGAGAGCGGGAGTTCGCAGCAAAAAGTTCTACGCTAATGGGCGACGTCAGCCCTAATGTCGCTGACGTTGCAGGAGCCATGACGCCGGTTCCCGGCGGAGTTGGCCCGCTCACTATCGCCATGTTGATGAGCAACACCGTAAAAGCGGCGAAGCTACGCCGAGGACAGACGGTGGGAGCAGTGACGACGCCATAGTCCTGTTGCTTCCCGTACAATGCTGGGTTGCCAAAATTTCCGCTGAGGTCTTCATTGTGAGCCATATTCAAAGCGAGCGCGAGGGAGCTGTGCTACGCATCGCTATCAACCGTCCCGAGAAGAAGAACGCGCTGACAGCGGAGATGTACGGTGGACTGACCGATGCGGTGGAGTACGGCGAGGCGCATGCTGCGGTACGGGTAATGTTATTGCACGCGATTGGTGACGTGTTCACCGGCGGCAACGACCTGATCGACTTCTTGCAGAAGCCCTGGGCGGGGCAGCACACGCCACCGGCTGTTAAGTTCATCAATGCCGTCGCGGCAGCGAAGAAGCCCATGGTCGCTGCCGTTCAAGGACTCGCAGTCGGAATCGGCGTGACTATTCTGCTGCATTGCGATCTGGTTTATGCTAGCGAAGGCACAAAGTTCCAGATGCCTTTTGTCGACCTCGGCATTGTACCCGAGGCAGGTTCTACCGTACTTTTACCGGCTCTCGTGGGACATCGGCGCGCCGCTGAACTGCTGATGCTGGGAGTTCCGCTAACGGCCCAGCGAGCGTACGAAGTTGGATTGGTGAATGACGTTGTCCCTCCCAACGCGCTGTTGGCCACCGCATCGCGAGCCGCTCAAACGCTGGCAGAGAAACCGAGAGCCGCCTTACTGGCCTGCAAGCGGCTAATGAAGCATGCGAATCAATCAGAAGTGGCGCGCGCACTTCGGGACGAAGTAGCAGAGATCAAAGCCGAGCTTGATTCTCCGGAGACCAAAGAAGCACTCACCGCGTTTGTGGAAAAGCGTAAGCCGGACTTCTCGAAGTTTTGGTAGTATAAGTGAGCCCGCAGAATCTCATTGCTGAGGGCGGTCTCGCAGGAAACTAAGATGGGCGCGTCGTGACCGTAGACGAGTGCGCTCGCCGGACGAATGTACACATCGTCGTTAGCCTAGTGACGTTAAAGAATTTTCGTCGGAATGTCGAGATAGCTACGGCTGTTGGGGCATGCTTGCACCTCAGCGCTGATCTAATCTTGGTGGACCTAAAAATAGGAGAAATCGACGCGTTTAGGAGATCAAAGGCCTTTCTAGAGGGGGGCTGCGATGGAAAACCTGTACGCTGACGTTTTACACAGCCTGTTTGACATCGCAATAGATTATCGGGGACATTCCTGGCCTTTGCTGCTAAAATCCCCTGTGTCCTCGGACAGCCTGTTATGCTTAGTCATTGAAAGGGGGGCTGAATGCCCATGACAAGAACCCAGACAGCTATATCTTGTGTGCTCGCAACCCTGCTTCTGATCCTGACCCTGCCCACGTGGGGCGCCGACAAGACCAAAGACGAAGAGACCATACGCAACGCGGCCACTGTGTTACAGGCTATGGTCGGCAGCAAGGACGTCCCAGCCAGCACTGTACAGAAGGCTGAGTGCATCATCATTCTACCCAGTGTGAAGAAGTTCGCCGTAGGCATCGGCGGGACCGGCGGCCGTGGTCCCATGAGTTGCCGTGAGGGAGCTAACTTCAGCGGCAAATGGTCACCGCCCGCCATGTACTCCATCGGTGGCGCCAGTGCCGGTCTTCAGATTGGCGGCACGGCTAAGGATTACATCCTCCTGATCATGGCCCCGACGGCGGCGAACAAGGTCCTGGACGGCAAAGTCAAGGTCGGCAGCGATGCGACCGCGGCGGCCGGTTCCGGAGCTAGCGCGAGTACGAGTACTGCTGACATCCTGACCTATGCCCGTACTTCCGGACTTTTTGCTGGTGTATCACTCGACGGCGCATCGCTTGACCCTGACAGCGACGCTAACCAGCGGCTGTATGGGAAATCGGTCAGCGCCCGCGAAATCGTGACTGGCAGCGCGGTTAAGGCGACGCCCGC
>CAZDYZ010000964.1:0-2235 GCA_964509525.1 uncultured Acidobacteriaceae bacterium | reverse complement strand
CGGCATTCTCGTCCAACTTATTCCCTGGTCCTTACCGAAAACCGCCGAAACCAACCGTGACATGATCGAATGAGGCTCCCGAATACCGCGCATACCTCTCAGCCTTGGCGGATCCATGAGATCACCCGCGACTTTCAGCTCGAGGATGTGTGGGAGCTGCCCGGCGTCGCGGACGACTTCCCAGAGCTGGTCCAGAGTATAGCCACTTCGGATCCGTCGCGAAGCGCATCGGTCGTCGTCCGCACGCTTTTCGCAATCCGATGGGAGGTTGGAGCGTTGCTGGGCTGGGACACGCCTGACGCCGGTCTGGGCTCCAGAGTGCCGACACTTCGCGACCGGCTGCCCGCGGATCTGCGCGAGGCCTCATCCGGGCCAATCTTCACCGCCCTGCCCTTCAAGTCGCTGTACCTGATTGAGAACGAGTGGGCCGCGGAGATCGCCAACCGAACCATGCATGGGGTCATGCACATTGGCCGGATTCACGACGAGACGGGTTGGCGCGCGCAGATGGCTGTCCTGGTGAAGCCGAACGGTCTGCTCGGGACCGCCTACATGGCCGCCATCAGACCCTTCCGCCATCTGATCGTGTACCCGCTGATGCTGCGAGGCGACGGGCAGAGATGATCCATCATGACGGATCAAATCCACGCTTGCTTTTGGATACTCTAAGGTCGATCTTCGACCTTACGAGCGCTTCCTGACGCAGGAGGAATTCGACCAGTGGAGTTTTTGGAATATTGGAGTATGTCCGCACAACTCGCATTCATTGCGGTGTTGTTTGGCGGGGGCAGCGTCGTGGGTCTCTACATTGTAAGGCGACTGGTGTCTGTGCGCAGTCTGCAAGAAAACCATGAGGTTGCCGGCATAACCTTTGGAATACTAGGGGCGTTCTATGGGCTCGTCCTCGGATTCGTGATTGTCGCGGCCTGGGAGCGCTTCGATCAGGCCGATGCTAACGCGCACGACGAAGCGACGGCACTGGAAAGCCTCTTCAAGCTCGGCGCTGGAATGGCCGAGCCGATGCGCAGCCAGCTCGAGGCCGGGGTGCTCGAATATACCCATCGGGTAATAGATGAGGAATGGCCCCAGATGGCGAACGTGACCTATCACCCGGGCAGACAAGGCGCCCATAAGCTCTGGTCGATGGTGATCTCCTATAATCCGGAAAGCGGCCATGAACAGATGCTACTCGACAAGGCGGTCGATCAGCTCAGTGCGATCAGCCAGGCACGCAGTCAGCGGCTGCATTTCTATGAGGGGAACCTTCCCTCGATGGTTTGGTTCATAATCTATCTCGGCTGCGTCATCACAATCGGTTTCAGCTTTCTCTTTGGGGCCCAGAGTTTTGGCACCCAGGGAATCATGTGCGCCTTCTTTTCCATTTGGCTCGGGATAACCATTCTGGCGATCCTCGAACTGGCGCATCCGTACCGCGGGCTGATGATAATCCGGGATGATCCTTACCGTTATGCCATCTCGCGAATGGAAGAGGCTCGGAACTATAGGATGTCGGCCGAACTTGCGCCGAACGCTCGATAGAATGGCGATAGACGTGCCGCGTCCATGGCTGACTGTAAACATGAGGCCATTCGGCTCTGGTAGGGTTCGGATCGGATTCGAATCACCCGCTAAGCTTGATGGTTTTCCTTGCTGCCTTGTGTGTATTAGTAGACGAGTGGGGGCCTGAAAATCGTACCGAGGAGGAAGGCATGAGAACCCGTCTGAAACAGTTTGGACGTTGGGGGCTAATTCTCGCAAGCGCCGCCGCACTGTGGTCGATAAGCCCGGTATGGAAAGGCCTGGTGCAGACCGAGCAGGCGTTTGCTCAAACTCAGATCAACAATATCGCCGACTTTAATGTTACGCTCCAAACCTACTACGACGTGGCGAGCAGCGCGCAGGTTTCGGCAGGCGGCTATGGTGGGGCCGGGCACTCGGGCGGCGCCGGGGACAGTCTTTTGAGGATCGTCAACGTTGGGAACTTCGAAGGACACACCCGAGGCTTTGTGTGTGCCTTCATCTTCGTCTTTGACGATGATCAGGAGTTGCAGGAATGCTGCGTTTGTCCCCTCAGTGCTGACAAAGTCCTGACCCTATCCACCATCAACGACCTGACCAGCAATCCGCTGTTCCACAATGCGAGGATGTCGCTCGGCGCGATTAAAGTAGTAGGTTGCCTCGGCTCTCCAGGTGTCTGCTCCGGATCTTGTTTCGTCGAACAGGGGTTGAAGGCGT
>CAZDYZ010000963.1:0-4548 GCA_964509525.1 uncultured Acidobacteriaceae bacterium | reverse complement strand
CATCAACGAAGTTGGCGAGATGCAGCACAACCCGGCAAAGAACGTGTTGTGGGTGCGAGCACTGCCGGAAGAAATCGCAGCGCGCATGGGCATTGACGTCTCGATAGTGCTGGACCTGCTCGCTTCGGCCAAGACGAAGCTTTACCACGCACGTTGCCAGCGGCCGACGCCATTCGTGGACAAGACAATTTATTCGAACTGGAATGCAATGTGCGTTTCCGCGTACTTGCAGGCAGCACGCGTGCTTGGACTCGATGATGCCCGCAGGTTTGCATTGCGTTCGCTGGATCGAATCTTGTCGGAAGCCTGGAACCCAGAGCACGGACTGTCGCACGTCATCGCCTATGCCGACACAAACGCTGCACGGCGGCTGGTGCGGGGCCTCCTGGATGATTATGCGTTTACCGCCCTGGCCTGTCTCGACGCCTTTGAAGTCACAGGAGACATCAGCTATTTCAGGTTTGCCCAGCACATTGCCGATGAGATGATTCTTCGCTTTGGCGATCCCACATCTGGCGGCTTTTTCGACACGGAAGCTTTGCTGGAAGAGAAGCTGAAACTGGGTGTGCTGTCGGCCCGGCGCAAACCATTTCAGGATGCGCCCACCCCAGCAGGTAATCCGACTGCTGCGATCGCATTACTGCGGCTGCATGCCTATACCAACGACCCGAAGTATCGCGGCAAGGCCGAGGACACGCTCGAGGTCTTTGCCGGCGTTGCAGAACAGTTTGGTATTTACGCCGGGACCTACGGCATTGCTGCGACGTGGCTTTCACACCCGCATACCCAAGTGACTGTTATTGGCAAAGACGACCAGGCGCAGGATCTGCTGAAAGCGGCAACCGCCAGGTTCGCGTTGAATCGATCGATGATTCACTTAACCGATAGCGAAGCTGTATCGCTGAACCTGCCGCCTGTGCTGGCCCAGACGATTCCGCAATTCCCGGCACTGAAGGAGAAGAAGTCAGTAGCCATTGTTTGTACAGATTTGGTGTGCCATCCGGCAGTGGAGAAGCCGTCAGAATTACTCGCATTGCTGCAGGAAGTAGGCCCGGAGGTAAGGCTTCGCCGGAAGTTGCCGATGGAAAACAACAGCGATAACAACCCACCGGCAAGCGGTGGGCTCTGAACACTAAGTCAAGTCGCAAAAGGGCGACGCGAACCTGCGTCGCCCCTCTACGAATATGCCTCATCCAACAACTCCACCACGTGCGCTACGCGTGCATTCATTCCCTTGCGCTTCACTCCTACACCAAATTGCAACATGCAGCCGATATTTGCAGTTGCCAGAACTTCCGGGCACACAGTGGCGACGTACTCCATTTTTTCGTCAAGAATCTTCATGGAAAGTTCGTTCTGCACAACGTTGTAAACACCGGCACTGCCACAGCAGGAATCTGCGCGCTGCATCTCGATCAGTTCAACGCCAATCGCCTTCAATAGTTCGCGCGGCGCTTTGCGGATGCCCTGCGCGTGCGCCAAGTGACACGGATCAGCATACGTCACACGCTGCGACAGCTTGCGCCTGGGCTCAAGAAGTCCAACCTCGGCCAGGTACTCCGTAACATCGCGGACCTTCGCCGCAAACTCCTTTGCCCGCTCAGCATATTTCACGTCCTGCTCCAGCAGCCCACCATACTCCTTCATAACCGAACCGCAACCGGCCGCATTGCTTACGATAGCGTCGAACTCTGGGCTGAGAATAGCCTCAATGTTGCAACGGCCTTGCACGCGTGCCATCTCCAGAAAGCCGGCATGCAGGTGCAGGGCGCCACAACAACTCTGGTTGGCGGGGACATGAACCTCGATGCCGTTCGTAGTCAGCACGCGAATGGTGGCACGATTCAATTTCGCGAATGCGACACTGCCAATGCAGCCAATTAGAAAGGCAACCCGCCCGCGACGAGCACCTTCCGCGGGAAAGACTGCACCAAGATCGCCGAACGAGAAGTCACTCTCGATGTGCGGCGATAGTGCGTCTAGCTCGGCGATGCCCAGAAGCTTTAGCAGGCCACTCCGTCGCGCCAGACTTTGCAAGCCGGAATCCTGGTAGAAGCGCAGAAACTTCGCATGTTTCGCAAGTTTGCGAAACGAGGGCAGTACCCGCGCATAGAAATGCTGGCAAAGCGTGCTCTGCAGCCACCCCCGACTACTGTTCTCAACTATCTGCGCCCGCGCTTTCTCCAACAGACTTCCGTAGGGCACCCCGGACGGGCAGGCCGACTGGCAATTGAGGCAGCCGAGACAGCGGCCCAGGTGCGTGACAAACGATTCGCCCAAGGCCAGCCTACCTTCGTCCACCTGCATCATCTGGTAGATGCGGCCTCGCGGCGAATCCATCTCCGTGCCGAGCACCCGGTAGGTTGGACATTGGTCCAGGCAAAGCCCGCAGTGCACGCACTTGGAGTACAGGTCCCAGGTCGGCTTCTCACCCGGGGAGAAGTTTGAGACTGACTTTCCCGCAGCTGTAGCGACTGGATTCAGATCAGAAACCTCCCGCGATTCAGAATGTCCCGCGGATCGAGCGTCAGTTTCACCGCACGCATAGCTTCGAGGTCTGTAGGCGTCGGCCCCCACGCCCCGACGTGGTGTCGCGCTTCTGCCGGACAGTGGAGGACGGCCATGCTGACATCATGTGGCACACGGTTCCGCAATTCCGAGACGGCATTGACAAAATTCACCAGCGTAACCTCGGCTTCCGGCGTCGGCCACATGGCAATCAGCAGGTGGCCAACTCCTACTCGGCCAATTGCCGCCAGCGTCAAGCTGTTCGATTGTGCAACCATGGCAAGGCCATCCAGGACCGGCTGCACATCGGCCAACGGAAGCGCCATTGAAATCAGCAGTGAACGTGGATGGTTTTCATGGATCAGGTGTGAAAAATCAGACACAGCCTGCCATAGATCACACTCCGCCTGCCCTTCGAGTTCACGCGACACCGCACTGCCCAATTCCTTGCGATAACGCGCCAGCACGGCATCGCTACCCCCAGCACGTAGCAAGATGGACCACGAGGTGCCGCCCATCAGCAACATGTTCGCCCCCGGCGAAACTAGCTCGAGGCAAATTGGGTCCAAAGGTGAATGCAGCACCCGATTGCGGAATGCCAGTGTCGTTTCAACACTGACGAACTCTGACATGAACGTCCGTGTCTGCCGTGGCGCGGGAAACACCTTGAAACTGGCGCTGGTAATGATCCCCAGGGTGCCTTGGCTGCCAATTAGCAGCTTCATCATGTCGTAGCCAGCAACATTCTTCACCACCCGTCCACCGCCTTTGGCCTTGCGTGCGTCTCCGGTAACGAATCTTATCCCAATGCAATAATCACGCGGACCGCCATAGCCATGGCGATGTGGTCCGTACAGACCGGTTGCCAGCAGCCCTCCAATCGTGGAGCGTTCGGGCAGCGCGGGATCCCCTGCAAAAAACAACCTGTCAGCTCCTACCATGGCGGAAAGCCGCGCGACCGTCCAACCTGCCCCCACTCCAACGGTTAGGTCAGCGGGATCGTAATGTTCTACTTCATTAAGACGTGACGTGTACAACAGAACGTCCACCTGCGGTGGGCGGTTGCCGGTTTGCTGTTGAGTAAAGCCTCCGGCCGGTACCACGCTAAGTCCATGGTCATTGGCAAGACGTAAAACCGCCACAATTTCATCCGCTGATGCGGGTGTGACAGCAACTGCAGGACTGATGCCGAGGATGTGGTGATGGTGCAGTTCTCCCAGGTCTTCAATAACGTGTTCGGCTCCGCAGATGGAGCGCAACTCGCGCCCGAAGCGGCTGTTCGTGGTCGCGGTGCTCACAAACCCTCCTGAGCCAGCACCGGATTTCTTGCCGGTCCCGAGATTTCGCGGCACATGCGGGGCGTTGGAAACAGTTTCTGCGGATTTAGCACGTCATTACCGTTGAATGCATTGCGCAGACTGACCATCACGTCCAAGTCCTGCTCCGTGAACAGCACGGGCATCAGCTCGCGCTTCTCCATCCCCACACCGTGCTCGCCGGTAATTGAGCCGCCAATATTGATGCAGTATTCCAATATGTCTTTGCTGGCCGCCAAGGCACGTTCGAGTTGGTCAGCATAACGGATATCGAACAGGATCAGTGGATGCAGGTTGCCATCTCCGGCGTGGAAGATGTTGCCGATGATCAGGTTGTACTTCTTGGCGACGTTACCAATGTGCTGCAGCGTGGCTGGTATCTTGCTGCGTGGCACGACGCCATCCTGCGTGTAATAGGAAGGACTGACCCTCCCCAGCGCACCGAATGCCGTCTTGCGGCCCTTCCACAGCAATGCACGCTCTTCTTCATTCTTGGCGCGACGCACCTCGCGCGCTTTCTCCTGCAGACAGACCCCTCGAACCGCTTCCGCCTGCTCCTCGACCGCTTCGAGCAGACCTTCGAGTTCGATCAGCAGCACAGCCCCGGCGTCGAGCGGATAACCCGCATGACAGTAAGCCTCGACCGTTCTCAAAGTCCACCCATCCAGCATCTCCAGCGCGGCAGGGGTGATGCCCGCAGCGGTGATCTCCGAAACGGTTCGTG
>CAZDYZ010000962.1:0-2939 GCA_964509525.1 uncultured Acidobacteriaceae bacterium | reverse complement strand
TCCAGAATCTTGCAGCGCAAATCGTCCGAATACGCTCGCGGCATGGATGGTTTTGCAGAGATCGCCGTCCCTACCCTATCCCCAATTCACCTTCCGGGATATAACTTCCAAGGAACTGCTTTAATTGTCGCAGCTATATATTTCTATAGTGGATACAGAAGATTAACCCGCATTTTGTTTCCCGTGTTTTTCCCCACTTCACTGACACTATGGGAAAAGCGGGGGTGGCGCTGCACGTGCTAGGCTGGGTTGCTCCCTTTGTGGAGATAGGCATTGGCATAGGGTTACTAACCAGGAGGTTTCGAGATGTGGCCGTGCTCGGTGGCGCTGCCATGCATTGTTTTATCTTGATGGCCATTGGTCCTTTCGGACATAAGTGGAACAGCGTGGTTTGGCCCTGGAATCTGGCAATGATAGCTTTCCTGTTCGTCTTGTTCTGGAAGACAGAGTTCTCCTTCCAAGATCTAACTTGGCGAAACCGGTGTCGTTTCCATAAAGTAATACTTCTTCTGTTTGGTATATTGCCGTTCTTTAGTTTCTTTGGTCGGTGGGATTCTTATCTCTCTGCATCGCTATATTCAGGTAACCTTACAGCTGCCAATATCTTCGTGAATGACGCCGTAAAGGACGAGCTACCTGATTACATTCGCGGATATGTGATGCATCTGGGGCGTAATAATGTGCTCAAGATTGCTGATTGGTCTTACGGGGAGCTTAATGTTCCACCTTATCCGGAGATGAGAGTTTACCGGGGCATTGCGGCAAATATCTGCAGCCTAACCAATAATTCTCCCGATGTTGCCCTTTATGTTCAGGATAAAGATACGTGGCTAGGCAAGGGCATTCAAACCAGATATACCTGCCTCGGTACGCTGGTCGTCCATGGCTGGTGAAGTGTCTCAGAAGGCGACTGTAGCACTTATCTGTCGCTATGCATAATCAATTGGATGGGTTTCTAGCCAGCGTTCGTCTCGGACCACGCCCATCTCTTTCAGAGCAGAGCGGCCCATGCTGGCAGTCAGCTCCCGGGTCTTCCAGGTAAATCCAACGACGAACCCAATCGCACTGCCCACCACTCCATAACCGACAGCCCTCAGGCTTCGGGCCCGGTGGCCGGTAAAATACGAACCAACCGCAGCGACGCAGGTGCCAATCACAGCCAGTCCAAGAGCTCCACGGGCTGATTCAGTCAGAACGTCTGACAGGGGCTGCCCATGCAGATGCGAGTCCCGCCCGCTACGCAGTCCGGATAGCCCGGAGTTAACCAGCGCACGACCGTATTGAACCCTACTTCTCAATGTCTTGTCTGGCTTCATAAATCGGCTCCTTGACGTGGTACTTGATTGCTCCCCTCCCTGAGCGTTCGAAACGATCGGCAATTTGCGAATCAGTTCCTGCCATGACATTCCCATGTGAGCTCACGTGGAGTCTATGACTCACGTCACAATTCCCAACAAATAGTTTCGTCCTATTCGCCTGTGGAATTTGGTGTACGTTCCAAACTTCTGATAGGGTTCGGCTGGCGGAACCGTGATAGGCCGCACGCCACAGAACCAGCATAACCTGTTACCGCACCGTCTTCTGGCCCAGGGGCACCGCTACCAGATCAAGCCAACGCTCTCCGTTACCTTTCACGAAGCTCAACTTGTTGATCTGCACTTTGCGCATATCCGAATATTCGCTCCAGCGCTTCCGTGCAATGTCAATCACTTTCGGGACCTGGTCAGCAGCGTCCGCTTTAACAATGGTCAGGTGCGGCATGTACGGCCAGGGCTCGTCGAAATACAGGGCATCCTGGTCCATGTGATCGTGCATCTCGCGCATACGATAAGCGCCCTGAGCGACGCGGATGAAGACCGTGGGAGTCAGTGGAACGAAACTCTCCACATCGCCCATGGTGACCTCGAAGGGCGGGGTCGTGCGGCAAACCTCAGTCAGCAGGTCGATGGCTTCTTGCTCAGTGCCGCGCAAGGGACGCGGCGGCAGGATCGTCAGGTGGGCATCTGCGTGCGTATGCGCAGGGTGCAACTCGCGGCGCAACTCTTCTACAAATATCCCGACCGGGCTGCGCACGTAAGCAACGGCGGCGTATAAGAGCGAACTCATGAAGCTTACATTATAGCGGTGACCCGACAGGAACGCCTGTTCTACCGGTTTGTACGAGCTCCGATAGGCGCAACAAGTTGTCGGTCACCGTTACAAACATCTTTTCACGTCGCAGCACAGGGATCGAGGTGTTCAGAAGTTCCCTGTTACCTCAGCCGCGCGCATTGCGGCCGAGCGTTACGCCGGCCCTGGGAACGGTCTGCTGAGGGCAGCGCCGGTCCGGGGGATGCGTAAGTCCAAGGCCGGGAAGGGCGTCAACGGTGGCTAAAGTTCCTCCGTGGCCTGCCGATAGAGAGTATGAGATACAACCTGCCCGCTGATTAATAGAACCATCCATCACTGCTTCCCAGCCATGTATCTTGTGTGCGTGGCTGGGAATTTTTCTTGCAAGCAAACTGTTGCTAATTAGAAAAGGGCCAGGTCCGAGCAGCACATAATCGCGATGGAAAGATACAGAATTCTCCCAAGGACGGAGAGCTCTCTTGTTCGCGAGAACCGAGTTCTCGGGCGCGTCGAGGCCCTTCGTAACGGCAGGGAACTAAGGCAGAGCATCATGGGGCGTCTGTAACTGTCATCCTGTCAGCGCGCTGGAGGTCCGGCACACCCGGGCGCCGTGACCCACAAAATGGGTCTGTCTATTCCCGAAAGTGTGCTCCCCCGTGGCGTACATCTGCGCCTCGGACCCAGAAAATCACGTCCTCAGCGATGTTGGTGGCATGGTCAGCAATTCGTTCCAAGGCGCGCGAAATCAGCAGTACATCCAGCGCGCGTCGCGTTGAGTCAGGCTCATCGTGCATCTTTTGGACAAGGACCACGAAGGCTTCGTCCTTCAT
>CAZDYZ010000961.1:0-4975 GCA_964509525.1 uncultured Acidobacteriaceae bacterium | reverse complement strand
GCAGGTTCTCCAGCTTGAGGCGCCTGTTTTCCACGGCCCGTCTGACGCTGGCGAGTAGCTGTTCGCGTTCGAATGGCTTCAGAAGGTAATCGTAGGCTCCGTTGCGAATGGCGGCCAAGGCGACGGAAATATCGTGGACAGCGGTGACCATTACAACCGGTAGGTCAGGATGTTCCTGCCTGACTTTGGACAGAAATCTCAGACCATCCATCCCGTCCATAATCACGTCCGATACTACAACCGAGTA
Source organism: uncultured Acidobacteriaceae bacterium (assembly GCA_964509525.1). GTDB lineage: Bacteria > Acidobacteriota > Terriglobia > Terriglobales > Acidobacteriaceae > Bog-257. The sequence continues at coordinate 4,728 of CAZDYZ010000961.1, read as the reverse complement.
ACCGTCATCGGAATCAAGCACCGCCAGCGCCTCAACTCCCGAGCTGACTGGCTGGCAAGGGAAACCTGCCTGAGTCAAGACCGAGCAAATAATATCCCGGATCAGCTCTTCGTCATCAACTACCAAAATGCGTTCGTCAGCCATAGTTAGGAGGAACCAGCGACGGCCAGAGGGGAACCGGCGACTGCTGCGACTGGGTAGATTCTATCTATTTCAGCGCCAATGTGTGACAAGCAAATTTCTCAGGTGGCATTCAGGAAGACACGGCCCCGACAGCCAGCCTGCTCTTTAGCCTCAGAAAAGCTGCCTGGGCCCCTATCCCCCAACGAGAAGTCGGGTGGTGGATACCCACTGCCGCGAAGTCAGCTGCAAATCTCGACTCTGACCTGAGCCAAAGATCGGCTCAGCTCTTCCTGGCCTCTTGCTCTCCGCTGTCAAGTTGGCCTTCTTCCTCAACTTTCAGGGGACGCAGAAGGGGAAATAGAATGACGTCGCGGATCGAACGCGAATCGGTTAACAACATGGTGAGCCGATCGATGCCAACACCTTCGCCGGCGGTTGGTGGCATTCCGTACGAGAGCGCGCGAATGTAGTCCTCGTCCATCCCGTGAGCCTCTTCGTCACCGCGAGACCGCTCGCTCACCTGCTGTTCGAAGCGACGACGCTGCTCCTCAGGATCGTTCAGCTCACTAAAGGCATTTCCAATCTCCAGGCCTCCCACGAAAATCTCAAATCGTTCCACCCACTCCGTATTCTCCTCCGGTTCCCGCTTGTTCTTGGAGAGGGGCGAGATAGCGAGGGGAAAATCATAGATAAACGTCGGCTGAATGAGATGCGCCTCGGCTATAAACTCGAACATGTCCGCGATCGTCTTGCCGTTCGCTGCCGTGGGATCGTAAGGAATGTGCGGGTTGGCGGCGTTATAGCGGTGCACGAGCGCCGCGATCTGTTGGCTGCTGGAGAAGTCCTCCATCCGCGGCTTGGCTCCGGCATTCTCAGGCCAGAACTTGATAATGGCTTCGCGCATGGACAGTCGCTGAAAATTTGCGAAATTAATCTCATGCCCGTTGTAGTACGCCATCGTCGTGCCGTTCACATCGCGCGCCACCTGCGCCAGCATGTCGGCCGTGAAGTCCATCAGGTCGCGGTAGTCGCTGTACGCCATATAGAACTCGAGCATAGTGAACTCGGGATTGTGCTGCGTCGAGATACCCTCATTACGAAAGTTGCGGTTGATCTCGTACACCCGGTCCATGCCACCCACCACCAACCGCTTCAGGTACAACTCGGGCGCGATGCGCAGATAGAGATCCGTGTCGAGCGTGTTATGGTGCGTGATGAATGGCTTGGCCACGGCTCCGCCGGCGATAGGATGCATCATCGGTGTTTCGACTTCGATGAATCCGTTGCTGTCGAGAAAGTGCCGCAGCGACTGCACAACTCTTGCGCGCTTGATGAAGACCTGGCGTACCTCGGGATTCATTGTCAGGTCAACGTAGCGACGACGATAGCGCGTCTCTACATCTTGCAAGCCATGCCACTTCTCCGGCAGGGGAAGCAGGTCTTTTACCAGGAAGGTGATCTCTTCGACGTGGACTGATAGTTCGTTCATCCGTGTGCGAAACAGATATCCCTTCACCCCTATGTAGTCCCCGATGTCCAGCAGTTTGTAAAGCTGAAAACCTTTGTCGCCGACGTTGTCGAGCCGGACGTAGATCTGCAATCGCTGGGAGCCCTGCTGAAGATGCGCGAAGCCTGCTTTGCCCATCACGCGAATCGACATGATCCGTCCTGCGACACTGACGTTGACACGTTGCGATTCGAGTTCCGCACCGGTTTGGCCCGAATACTGGTCGAGAATCTGCGGAACAGTGTGCGTCGTTTCGTAGCGATAGGGGTAGGCAAGCTGTCCGAGCGCTTCGATCTGCTTCAGCTTGTCTCTTCTTAGTTCGTAGATTTTTTGATCGAATGCCACAATCGTTTTCCGGAGTTGCAGACGTCTCTGGTTAGGCCAATCAGTGGCCGCAGATGGTCGAAACCTTGGATTATATAAGGGAGGAGTTTGACGTTGCCGTCGCCTTCAGAGTCCGGAGGAGGGTTTGGAGATGTGACCTGCTGTTCGTGGATTGCCCGAAGCTACCCGGAGCGGAGGCTTTCTGCTGAGCAGTAATCCAGGGGCTACGTCAGAGATTCAGACACGATCGCCTGGCTTGATTGCGGCACCAAGTGGGCAACCAGTGTTGATCTTATGCATCTGAACTGAATAGGGATGTATCTTCCGAGGGCTAGTCGCGTCTGTGCCACTTGTGTCTTGCTAATACTGCTACTGTGTTACCACCTCAGTTCCCAAAGGACAACATCCCACGTCCTGGCTGTAAACCCGGATGCGCAACTTGTAGTGGATTTCGAGAAGCAGGTAAGAGAGTACTTAGCATTGCGCAAGAAGGCCAAGATTGGAATCCCTGCACTCAAACCTACCGACTCAGTGGAAAAGATCAACCAGGATCGGCAACTCGTGGCCAGCAGAATACGGGCTGCAAGGTCTGAGGCAAAACAGGGCGACATCTTTTCGCCTGCAATCACCCAAGAGTTTACCCACCTGATCTCAATCGCTTATGAAGGTGCGGACGCTGCCAAGATCAACATCAGCCTGCACAACAGCGAGCCAGTCGATGACGTTCGCGTGCAAGTGAATGCTGTGTACCCCGAGGATGTTCCCTTGCAGTCGACACCTCCGTCGATTTTGCTGAACCTCCCGGAGTTGCCGCCGGAACTAGATTATCGGATTGTGGGTCATAGCTTGGTGCTGCGCGACACAGAGGCTAATATCATCGTTGACTATATTCCAAAGGCCATTCCGTCATCGTACATTTCAAATTGACTGCATGAGACATCGTGCCATCCTCTCTCTGATTGCATGCTTGATAATCGCTGTGGGCATAGGACCAATGGCCAGTCCCTGGCTGCGCTCTGCGGCGGGGAGGTTGGAGAGTGCGGTTGTAGATACCGGGGACGCACCTCCAGGTAAAGCCCAGGCATCGCCTACAGCGACTCAACACGAAGCGGCATGTCAGCTGCCGCTGGAGCCGAAGTCAGTCCGCTTTGCCGTCATCGGGGACAGCGGTAATGGAAGAACTGAGCAATATCAGGTGGCCCAGCAAATGGAGAAATGCCGTGAAATTACGGGGTTTGACTTTGTGCTCATGCTGGGCGACAACATCTATGGTGGCAAGAGCCAGCTGGATTTTGAGCGAAAGTTTGAACTTCCGTACAAGCCGTTGCTGGACGCTGACGTAAAGTTTTACGCCTCAATTGGTAATCACGACAACCCCAATGAACGCCTGTACGCGCCGTTCAACATGGGTGGGGCTCGCTACTATAGCTTCAAGAAGGGGAACGCAACCTTCTTTGCACTCGACAGCAACTACATGGATTCGTCGCAATTGAGCTGGCTGGAGAGGCAACTGCAATCCACCAGCACGCCATGGAAGATCTGTTATTTCCACCATCCACTGTACTCGGATGGACGGTTCCATGGGCCGGATAAGGACCTGCGGGCAGTGCTTGCGCCGCTGTTTGCGAAGTATGGAGTGAATGTCGCTCTGTCCGGGCACGACCACGTTTATGAAAGAATCAAGCCGGAAAATGGTACCTACTACTTTGTTATCGGTAATTCCGGCGAACTTCGATACCACAACTTGAAACCCTCAGCAGAGATGGCCGCAGGTTTCGACACGGATCGCGCCTTCATGCTGGCCGAGATAGCAGGCGACAAGTTCTACTTCCAAACCATCACGCGCACCGGACAGGTCGTAGACTCCGGGATCCTCCAGCGGCCAACCGCTCCGTCACCGGGAAGCGAAGAGGCGGTCCAGAAATATTGAGTGAGGTGGCTTGGCGGCAACAGGCACATCTGCAGTGAATGGTTACACTCGGTAACACAGAGGCTCATCCCAAGCTTTAGCCATTCCGGCGTCATGCCCCATGGCCACCGGCCGTGCAATCGCCCACCACTCTGGGAGCAGATGGGTGCGCTAAGTTGCAGGCCTCCCCAGAAAGGCCGGTCTTACCCAAGGAGGCCTGGCACGATTAAGGCATCAGCCATCAGCAGTACCCATCCGCAGCTTTTTATGTACAGCCTGTCACTGTGCTTACTCTCTAACCATGTCAGCGTGGCCGCTCCTCTTCCCGGCCCTGAGGCGGACGACCGGCAGCGCTCTGACGTGGTTGCTCCACCTGATGCGGCTGTGATGGCCGCGGCATCATGTTTGGCGCCGGTCGCCCGGCGCTGCGATTCTCCGATGCCGGTTGATGCATCTGGGCGTTGGGATGCGGAGCCGGACGGTTGTTTTCCGCGATGCTAGGGTGCGGTGGCGGAGCCTCATGCACGCGGGGAGCGGGAACCTGGCGTGCATTGCTCTTCGGGTGAGGAACACTCTGTGGAGTGCGCGCCTGCTGTCGGTTCTCTGGCGGCCGCGGCGTCACGTTTGGCGCCGGTCGCGCAGCGCTGCGATTCTCCGATGCCGGTTGATGAACCTGGGCGTTTGGGCGCGGAGCCGGAGCCTCGTTCACGCGGGGACCGGGAACTTCCGGGCGCGCATTGCCGTTCGGGCGGGGCACGCTTTCGGGAGCCCGCGCCGACTGGTTATTGTGGGACGGCTCTGGTACTGGTCTGGCATTAGCAGTCTGCGCCGGCCGGTTTACGGCTGGTAGATCTGTCCGCGTTGG
>CAZDYZ010000960.1:0-2179 GCA_964509525.1 uncultured Acidobacteriaceae bacterium | reverse complement strand
TCATGCCAGCGCCGCATCTGCCGGTCGCTGATGCCGATAATCTCGGCCGCCTGCCACCAGGTGATCTTTTTCGCCAACGCTCGCAAGATCACCTCCTGTACTTTCATCGCCCTCTCCACTGCGGCCTTCGAGTAAGAATCCATGCTTCCCATGGTCTCTTACTCTCACCGCCGGCAAAGCGGACATTTCATGTGCTATCTCAACCGGGTAGAGTCGAGAACAGGCGCAGAGTCTGTAGTCTCCCGGTGGCTGCGGCAGCGTCCAGAAGAAAGTCGGCGCATTGCTGCAAGCCCGCCTGACGAATCAGAACCCAATGCCGCAAGCGTCATTAGCGCTGCATCCCGATCTGCTTAACTCAGCTGTCCTGCCCATCATCTATTCGCAGTACGGTGGCTACCTGCTACCACAGGCATTCCCTGAGGGCGCACCGACGCATCCCTGCTACCCAACGGGACATGGCACCGCCGGCGGCGCGTGCATGACCGCGATTAAGTTCTTCTTCGACGGGACCCAGAGGATCAGACCGCTGCTGCAAGCCGCAGGCAGGGACGTGTATGTGCCGAGCCAGGACGGTCTCTCGCTGGAGGTGTACACCGGAGCCGACCGCGACGAGTTAACTGTTAATGGCGAGCTGGCCAAGCTCGGCTGGAATATCACCATTGGGCACGGCATCCATGCCGGCATCCACTTCCGCAGTTCAAGCTACTGGTCACTGCTGTTAGGCGAGCAGGTGGGGCTGAGCGTGCTGCAGGATCGCGCCAATTCCTACGCCGAGCCGTTTACCATCCAGATTACGAAGTTCGATGGCACGACGGCCACCATCACCAACCAGCACTAAAATATCAGCCGCCATTCCAGGAGGCGACCTGATTCAGGTCGCCTCGCCCTTTCCCAGACGAATCATTCTTGCCCTCGTGCAATTCTGTTGATAGCTCTGCCGTTTCCCCGCGTCTTATCGGCAGTTGAACCTATCCCCAGGGGGAATGTGGCCGAGCGGCTGCTCCCGGGCCGCGAATGTTTACATTCTCAGTGGTTTGGTCACGCCTATGTGCGCGGCTACAACAGCGTCAAACTGTTGGCGACTCCTCAACGGAACGCGATACTTTTCCTCGCGTGGTTTTACGATTACTGCCAGCCAATGAGGGGCGCAGAGACGATTCGGGTATATAGTGTTGACCACCCAAGCTGCCGAAATGGAAATCCTGGATGAGAGTTGATACCGTACCCAAGTTTCCCATTGGGACCATTCTGTTCGCTACGGATTTTCTGGAGAGCTCCAGACTTGCCCTGGACTACGCGGTGGGGTTCGCACACCGCTATAGGGCCAAGCTGCAGATGGTTCATGTCTTTCACGCGTCGCAGGCGGCTACCGAGGCGGAACTTTTTCACGACGGTCCGAGCCTGTCGCGACGGAATTGTGAAACTCGCCTGGGGGCTTTCGCCAGCGCGGTTCGCCGGGCTGGCGTCGAGGTGGAGTGGCAGCTCCTAGAAGGATGGATGCCCGACACCTTGTTGGAGCGAGTGAAGGACAGGACACCGGATTTGCTTGTGCTCGGTACGCACGGCATTTACCACGGACTGGGACACTTCCTAATCGGTTCCAACGCTGAAGCCATACTCCTCTCGTCGCCATGTCCAACCCTCACAGTCGGCCGCCACGTCATGGGCGGAGCGGGTCCGGAGATTTTCTTCGACCGTGTTTTGTATATAACCGATTTCACTCCTGAGGCGGCGGTAGCGGCGCCCTATGCCGTGGCCTTGAGTCAGGAGTTCGGTGCGCATCTGGACATTTGTCACCTCATACCTGAAGCCATTAGTGCAAGCCTCAAGCCTCGAGACCAGCTTGCACAGGAGTACTGCGAAGCCATGAAACGTCTCCTTCCCAGCGCGGAGGAGGCGTGGTGTACGGCGGCTTATCAATTGAAGCAGGGTGCACCGGCAGAAGATATTCTACGGCGGGCGAGAGCTGACACGGCGTGTCTCATCATACTTGGGGTTAAAGCAACATCGCTGCTGGAGAGACATCTCCACTCGTGCCTCGCCTATCAGCTCGTGGCCACTGCCGTGTCTCCGGTCCTCACCATTCGGAGTTAAGCACCTCGAGGTAAGTTCCAGCACAGTAATTGACGCGATGGCTGCCGCCTCACATGCTGAGGAACATATGGGTTTATTCTCCGGC
>CAZDYZ010000959.1:0-3965 GCA_964509525.1 uncultured Acidobacteriaceae bacterium | reverse complement strand
CTCGCGGCCGCGGGCTGGAAGCTTTTTCCTCGAAAAATCAGCCTGCGGTGTGTTTGCTTTTTTTTCTGCTATACATGAATTCTTGGATGGAATTTGGATGTTGCAACCACACCGATGGCGGAGTTTTCGAGGCCGCGAGTGCCGCGATACCCCGATGCAAGTAGCCACCTTTGCTCCGCGACACAGCGTGACTGTACCCTGAGGAAAGTAGCTTCTACTCTGCCCAGCCAAACGGGGCCGAAGTAGAGTGTAGGCCACTCAGGATCAGGAAAGGACATTCCGCATGAACCGGTTCGGCGTGTTGGTCTTGCTTCTGGCGCTCATGCCAACACTTCCAGCGCAAAACATTGGTAACTCCGAGGTCCAGGTGGGTGATTTCCGATTCCCTCTCCCGCCGGGCTGGACTCGTGTAGATCGGGATAACAAGAATTTGCTGGTGCCCGCTAATGCTGTCGCCAGCCCCTCCACGTACATTCAGTTCAATGGGTTCGACCTGGGGAGCAACGATCTGCAGGCGGGATTCAATGCCGGGTGGCGGGGTTTTGCCCAGGGACACAAGGTTGTCAGCAACGGCCCAGTGGTCTCACGTCGCTCCCCCGGCGGCTTTGACTATCTCTACACCACAGGCACGACCACAGAAGGTGGCAAGCAATGGGACGTGGCTTTCGCGGGAGCCCAGTACGGCAAGCGGCTTGAAACGGTCTTGTTTGTGAGCAGCGATCCCGATGCTCAAACCCGCAAGGCTTATCTCAAACAGTTTCAGAGTTTCCTGGACAGCATCCGATTTGGCCCTTCGGACGCATCGACTGCCAGCCTTGCCAGAAACCGAAGGCCATGACTGTGATTGGACCGAGAAGACGGAAATCATCATGGCGGCCAGGGCTACATTAGCTGACCGCGACGTCATCGGTCGCATGCATGAACCGGCATAGGCTCACGATGCCGGCCCTCGCGGCAACTTGGAAGCTACGCCTCGTCGAATCGAAGAGGAGGGAGCCACCAACGAGGTGTGAGACCAAAGCGCAGGCTTGACAGCGTGCGCTGGATTCGCCGGCCACAGAGCCGTTCGGGCAGCCGGAGTGGTTGGCCTCGGCAGCCACGGGACAGATGCCAAAAGCTGTTGCGTGTAGGGATGAACCGGGCATGTCAACACAGCGTCCAAAGCTCCGCATTCCGCGATTTCGCCCTGGTGGAGAATCGCGATGCGGTGACAAACCGAGGCCACCGATACCAGATCGTGGGAAATGTACAGAACTGCACTTCCCATGCTCCGGTTGAGCTCGGCAAAGAGTTTCAGGATTTCCGCTTGCGTGATGACATCGAGAGCGCTGGTTGGCTCGTCGGCAATCAGCAGAGCCGGGGAATGCATAATCGCCATGGCGATCAGAACTCGCTGCGCTTGGCCGACGCTGACCTGAGATGGAACGCGCTGGCGAAACTCCTGGTCTTGCGGTAACCCAACGGCGTCTAGGGCCCGCCCAATTGCATCTTCGACGTCGCTCTTGCTTCCTCCTGCGTGCGCTTTCCATGCCTCGGTGAGCTGTGTCCCGATCCGCAATGCAGGATTCAGGCTGGAGAGAGGACTCTGCAGAACCAGAGCAATCTCGCGCCCGCGAACGTCACGCATCTCGCGCTCGGATGCGTTCAGCAAATCGCGACCACGAAACCGCAGGAGACCGGTGGCGTGTCCCCCCTTACAGCTGAGCAGTCTCAGAATCGCCAGCGCGAGGGTGCTCTTGCCAGATCCGCTCTCTCCCACCAATCCGAGGATCTCTCCGTAATGGATCTCAAAAGACACACGGTCAAGCGTACGTGGCTTGTTGGGGAAATCTACGCGCAGATCAACTGCCAGCAGAGGTTGTTCACTTGCCATTGCTGGCCCTCTCTACCGCGAGTTTGAGGTACTCAATATTCCAGTAGGTTTGCGGCCTGAGAACCACGGGTTTAGCGTTTTCCAGTGAAGGAGAAACCGCCGTAAGAGTGTTCTTGTTCACCAGATAAATGAAAGGCGCCTGATCAGCCACGATTTCCTGGACTTTGTCGAATGACTTTTTTCGCGCATTGTCGTCCATCGCCGACGCTTGCGCTCGCATGAGCCGATCGATTTCCGCCTCCCATGGGGTTGCCGGGGTTTTCTCTTTAGGGTTCCATTGGTGAGTCTCGGAGGAGCTCAGCCATACGTTCATTTGCTCGTTAGGATCGAGGTCTACGTTGACCAGGCCAAGCAGCGCCGCTTCATAATTGAAATCCTGGGTGATTCGCTGAATCAACGACGGGAAGTCAAGGGTGACAACATTGACGGTAATGCCCAGTGCACTGAGGTCCTGTTGGACCATCGTCGCCATCCGTTCCCGGGGGTGGTTGCCCGCGTTGGTGACGATGGAGAACTCGACGGCGTGGCCGTCGCGATCGCGCAATTTGCCGGCCGCCAGCTGGAACCCGTCCTGCCGAAGCAGTTGCAAGGCCGCCTGCTGGTCGAACCGGACTGGTTGCAAGCGAGTGTTAAACCAGAATTTGTTGGCCGGTGACACGGGTCCGAGTGCCGGGCGCGCGTGGCCGTTGTACACGACCCGGCATAGGTCGTCGCGATTGATCGCCGCGGAAATTGCACGACGGAAATTCCGGGAAGTGAACCACCGCACTTTGTAAGCGGGAATCGGCGCCGTGCTGACCTGGTTGAACCACATCTGCTCGGAGTCCAGCGACGCGCCGACATCGTGCACCATGGCAGGCGACGTCGTGGAAAGCCGGTCAAAATAGTCGGGATCGAGGGTATTAATGAGGTGGATTTCCCCGCGGCTGAATTTCAACAGCTCAATGTCGCGGTTGGACTGAATCTCCAGCTTTACCGAATCGATGTAAGGCAGCTGCCGGCCCGAGGGATCATGCTTCCAGTAGTTCGGATTCTTGCGCAAATAAACGTACGATCCCGCCTTGTAGTCGGAAACATAATAGGGACCAAGCGTGGCCATTTCCTTTTTGCGCGACTGTGACGAAAGCATGGCCACCTGGTCGAACAGCCTGTCGAGCCCAGCGACCGGGGCTGGAAAGTTGATAACGACCCGGTCGGGGGCCAGCACTGTGCATTCCACCTTGCCATTGCCGGAGCGGAACGAGTCGCCCGTCGGTGAGTGCAGATCGGGATTCATCAACTGGTCCAACGTGTACTTGACGTCCTGCGCAGTAAACGGCGTGCCGTCGGAGAAAGAAAGCCCCTGACGCAGGACGAAGGTGATGGTCTTGCCGTCTTTGGAGACCTTCCAGGAACTCGCCAGTTCCGGATCCAATTTCTGCGTGTCACGATTCAACCGGAGCAGTACCCCGCCCGTAAGATAGCGAACAGTGTCCGAGGAGTCGTCCGCCACAGTAAGCGGGTTGAACGTCTTAGGTTCGGAATGCAGGTAAAACCTGAGCTCATCCAGGCCAACTGCGGTATGGAGGAACGCAACCAGCGCCACCCCGATCAGGGACAGAAAACAACGACGATTCATCTGGAAACCTCCGGTTCAGCAACCGCGACCTGCAGACTACTGACCAGCAGAACCAGCATCACCAGAGGCACAAAACGCCAAATGTCGGCCCGCAGAGACAGCACAGTTTCAAGTTCGCGAAGCAAGCTACCCAATGAAGGCAAAGGCTCTGCGACACCCAGTCCCAGAATGCTGAGGTTTGCTTCGGAGAGTATGAACAAGGGAACCGATATCCAGAACTGTGCCAATAAGATGGGCCGCAGGTTCGGCATCACATGCTTCCACAGCAGCCGGAAAGGCGCGGCACCGGAGGACCGGGCGAGAATGATGAACTCCGTCTGTCGCATGGATCGCGTACACGCCAGCAGAATCCTGGCCGGCGCCGCCCAGCCTAACAGTCCAAGCACAAGAAAGGTAATCGTCACCGATACGCCCGGCGAAGTATTCAGCGGCAGCGTGGCCCTGACCATTAACAACAGGAAAAGCCAGGGAATT
>CAZDYZ010000958.1:0-2546 GCA_964509525.1 uncultured Acidobacteriaceae bacterium | reverse complement strand
CAAGGAGAACGAGGACCAGGAAAAAGACACCGATGTCTTCGTAGCTCCAATAAGGTTTGGCATACCCGAGATCATTGTTGGCCTTGAACCAAAGCGTTCGCAATGGCTCCTCACCTTCCAATTACGTCAGAACAGCCACTGCCGTGCGATCTGATGACGCGCTATTGGCGATAGACACCATCGATTTTCTTCATGATCCTCTCAGCCCACTGAACGGCGGCGGCAACCATCGACTCGGTCCTCGGGCTTGACTTGGAATCGAAGAGATCCTCCGTGGTCTTCAGATGACGCGCCACCAGGATTCCTGCCACAATGGCCAGCACGCGTTTTCGACCCTCGTCCACCGAGTAAGCGTATTATATACGCCTTTTGTTCGCCCTAGTAAAGTTCGTTGACGGAGCCACACTAAATTTCAGACAGAAGGTATGAGCGCTACGGTTCACACCCGCAACCGGTTCACGCCGCGCTATCTCGCCCTTTTTGAGTCAGCCAACTCGCCGATCGCGTTCAAGATGCGCTGAAGAAGTCGGCTGACTGCGCTCTATGTCCACGTGAGTTATCTCCCTGCCGCGACTGGGCGGCTTGCATCACCGCTATACTGTCGCAGCTTAGCGCGGCCCCATCAAGCTGTGAACCAAAGTCGCGCGCTGCAATGCTGCAGGTAGATCTGGGCATCGATCTCGTCGGCAATCTGTGCGCTCGTTCCTTGCATAGTAACAGCAGTCGAAGATCTCGTTGCGGCGAGATGCTTCGGTCCGAAGAACGCATCATTGAATCCAACGCAAGACTGGGTTTAGTTCTGACGAAGCACAGGGGATTGAATACAAAACCATTGCTCGTCTTGCCACCGGAGTTTCGGTAAGCGGTTTTCGGTTAATATCCGTAGGATGTGCCTGGTTGCTCCGGAGATGAGTGCGGAGGACGTGCTGAGCGCTTTCCATCGTGACGCTCCATACCTTTTTCTAGGTGGGGCTTTTGTCGCCGTGGGCCTTGTGTCGGCTGTCTTTTCCGCCATTCGGCGCAGTCGTCACCACCTGCTGTTCTACTTCGCCCTTTTTGCTGTCTTTTACGGGCTCCGCCTCTGGATTCAGTCAAGGCTGCTCGGAATGACGGTGCATGGCTCGACCTTCTACACCCGTCTGCGCTCAGGTGGAATTGACTACATCATACTCATTCCAGCATTCCTGTTCCTTGCCTCTTTGGGGCTGCCGAGTCGTGTGGAACGGATGGTTGGATATGCGATGGCTGGCGTCGGCGGCGTCCTGGCTGCTGCCACGTTCAGTTTCGGTGACTCTGGTGTATATCACCTGATCAACAGCGTCAGCGTGATAAGTGCACTGATTTTCTTCATTGCACGCTTTATGCGGCACAACCGTGCCGAGCACAGCCGTTCTGCTACGACGGATTTTGCGGTGATGCGCTGGGGGCTGCTCGTCTTTGTCGGGTTCGCGTTGTGGCAGAACCTAGCCGGAATGTTGCGTATTTCGTCGCCTAAGTTGGAGCCATTCGGATTTGCCGCCTTCCTCAGTTCGTTGGGGTACGTGGCTGCGCGTCGGACTAGGCAGCGAGACCAACAGCTAAACGAAATTCAGAAAGAGCTCGAAGTAGCCCGTCGCATTCAGCTATCCATCTTGCCGAAAGAGTTTCCTAACTCTACACACTTCAGGGTCGCCGCTCGCTACGTGCCGATGACCTCCGTAGCTGGGGATTTTTATGACTACGTAGTGGCAGACAACCAGGAAGCAGGGCTTCTGGTCGCTGACGTGTCGGGGCATGGTATTCCCGCCGCCCTGATCGCCTCGATGGTCAAGCTCGCAGCAGCTTCGCAGCGGCCGTTTGCGCACGAGCCTTCGCGCTTCTTATCGGGCATGAATTCAGCGTTGTTTGGGAACACACAGAACCAGTTCGTAACGGCGGCATACGTTCACCTCAACGCGGAGTCGCGGGAACTGCGCTATTCTGCGGCCGGGCATCCGCCCATGCTACTGTTGAGGAACGGCGGGATTATAGAGATCGAAGAGAATGGCTTAATGCTGGCAGCATTCGATTGCGCGGCCTACTCGAATGCTGTCCACCGACTGGAACCGGGTGATCGTCTCCTGCTTTATACCGACGGGATCGTTGAAGCCTCCAACGCTTTAGGGAATTTCTTCGGGCAGGACAGCCTAAGCGAATCGTTGATTAAGACTGCTAGGCTCTCGCCCTCGGCGGCGGCGGATTCGATTATTTCATCCGTCCGGCAGTGGTCGGCGAAGCAGGACGACGATTTGACTGTGCTCATTTGCGACTATGTCTCCACATGAGCGATACCAAGATTCGATGTTGGCAGGTCAATTTCGTCTTCAGTTGTACACAGGGTGTAAAAGCAATCCTGCTCCGGGAGGGGACAGACATGAAGTATGGCGCGCGTCACCTCAGGCGGGTCATGAGCGGAATGTTGTCTTTCCACTTGCCGATCTCATGGCAACGGGGCAAGTAAACCTGGGCGACTTCATTCGCATTGGTTGCGTTAGCAGCGGCGAAATGACCTTCGTAAAAGAGGCTGA
>CAZDYZ010000957.1:0-2265 GCA_964509525.1 uncultured Acidobacteriaceae bacterium | reverse complement strand
AATCCAGGGGAACTATCTGTCCCACGGAGGCCGTAAACAGGTCCACGTTTTGCCCGCCATCCAGCAGGATATCGGTCGAGGCCGAACGCTGGCCGTTAATGTTGTATCCGACCCCCCGGTTGTAGTCATTATTGTCGGCCTGTACGTTGCCGGCAGTGCCTACCAGATCATAGGGATTGCGAGTCATCGTGGGGAGCATGTTCACTTCCTGGGAATTGATGGCGGCCGACATGGTCGAGTTCTCGGTGTTGACCGTGGCTGCTTCGCCGCTGCCGGTCACTTCCACCGTTGTAGCTGCGCCCCCAACCTTCAACTGAGTTGACACATCGGTGTCGCCGCCGACTGCCACCTTGACCTGCCGGGTAATCTTTTCAAACCCCGGGGCTTCGATGACAACCTTGTAATCGTCTGGCCGGAGACTGACGATCGTGAAGATACCTGCGGCGTTGGTGGTCGTATCACGCGCATTGCCCGTACTTACTGACGTTGCGGTAATCTTGGCGCCGGAGACGACGGCACCACTTGCGTCTTTGATGGTGCCCGAAATCTGTCCAGTCTCCGTCTGGCCAAAGGCCCAAACCGAACTCAGCGCCAGAATCGCAAACAAGGAAGTGATTCGCAGTGCAGCCCGATTCATATTTCTCTCCCGGTTGAGTGCACTCGAGGGGGGAATAATTCACAATCGCCCCGCACACGAGGTGCCGAATGGTTCCGTAACTTACGGCTGAATATTGCCGTTGTGGTGGCATAGCGGATGCGAGGCCGGGTAATCGTTTGGCCCGGCCGCTAGTGGCGTGAGCGCAAGGCAACTGCCAGTTAACGCATCATCTTTCCGATCTGGGATGAGGACTGCTGCTGGAATTGCGAGTGACACAGATTCATTTGCCATTGGCAATAAAGAAGCGGCTCGCCACAGTTCCGAGGGTGACAGCGGGCACACGAAGTGCAGATTCGGAGAACTTGGTCAGTGATGAGTCTGCGGAATCCAACTTTGGTCATGGGACAAAAGCGGGTTCCTGGCGATTGGGAGCACTAACGAAGCAGATCAGTCGTGGTTGGTGAATGTGATGTGCGCACTATCCTGGACCGGTACAAAACACGATTTACCGCGATCAAGCACTCAATTGATTGCGGAGGTGAAGAATACCCTCAACCTGTTCGCGGTAGTTTGGACCCACCGGCACTTCCACGCCGTCGCTCAGCCGCACAACAGCAGCAGAGCCTTCCTTGGTGACCAGGCCAAGCGCGTGCGACAGATTGACAATGAAAGAGCGGTGGACTCTCGCAAATCGTGAGGGATCGAGCCTGGCCGAAATTCCCGTCATCGTGTCCCTGATCTCAAAGGTTTGGTTGCCCGTGTGAACACGGAGGTAGTTTCCGTCGGCAGCGATAAACCTCACATGCTCTAGGGCAATCTCTTGCGACCGGTTTTCATCGTCGACTCTCAGCTTGGAAAGGAACTGCCCGCGCTTGTCTTCGTGGGCCATATAACGCTCCAGCAAGGAGGACAATTCATCAGCCTTTCGTCTATAGATCTCAAACCGCGCGCGTGCAAGCAACCGGCGAATGTGCTCGCTTTCTGGCGGGAGCAAAAGCGTATCGTAGAATCCGCCGTTTGTTGGTAGAGCATCCGCTTCGTCCCGGAGTCCCACCAGTACGGGAAAAGATGAATCTGACAAACTTTCCGGGAACTGCTGAGGAAGCTGCGTCAGGCGTGCGATCAACAACTCTGGAACGAAACGGTCGAGCAAGGCTTCGCACTCGACCCAGGATTGAGACTCTCCCTCCAAAACGAAACTGTGGTCTTCGTCAATTGTTGCACGCAGTTTGGCCCGGATTGCCGCGTCTTGCTCGAACAACACAATGCGCATTCCCCTACCCATGTTGCACGCCCCAGCCCGATCCGACATCCCGGGGTCTCGTCCCGAAAACAGATACACGATTGCCCTTGTCGGTTACGGCAGTTAGACGGGTGAATAGAAGCGCAAGTTCAGGAGTTGGGTCGAGCATGTGGTAGATCGACGCGAGCGCATGCGTCTCTGGGACGTTTGCATTCTCGTCAGGGATGCACGCGTTCGAATCCTCGCCCTGTCCAAGCCGACCGAAATGAGGACGAGCATGCGAGCGGCAGAACGACATTCCAGGCTGAACTTGGCAGCCGAGAACAATGTTGCCGGATGCCACCGACTGCAACGCTGCATGGCTGGAGCAATCGGGAGGGGGCGTAAATCGAATCCGGGAGAGGTATCAACCGGACCGAATTCG
>CAZDYZ010000956.1:0-4153 GCA_964509525.1 uncultured Acidobacteriaceae bacterium | reverse complement strand
TGAGCGGCGGCTGCTGCGGATGGGGATGGAGTTCCTGGAACTGCAACTGGCATGGCGGCGCTGTCGTGTATGGAGGAAGCGCCTACTACGGAAACGCGGCGTGGCATGGTGGATATTACGGCTCAAGTGCGAGCGCTTATGGCGCATATGGCAGCGCGCACTACAGCCAGGGTTACAACCCTTCTACCGGGACCTACGCGCGCGGTGGCTCGGTATCGACCCCTTATGGCACTACGCGCGCTGGGCAAGCCTACAACCCCAATACCGGGGCATATGCGCAGACGCACCAGACCTCGAACGCCTACGGGAGTTACGGCAACTCGGAGTATTCCAAAAACGGCAACACGGCGTATTCGCAGCACCAGACGACGGCGAACGGGTCGACGGGAAGCGTCACGACCTCGAATGGCGGCAAGGCTTACGGGGCGATGGGAGCAAACGGCAAGGGCGCGGCCTATGGCGAATCGGCGAGCGGCAATAAGTATGCGACGACCGCAAACGGAAGCGAATACAAAAATACCGGGAGCGGGTGGGAGAAGAATAACAACGGAACATGGAGCAGCGTCCAGAAGCCCAGCTCCAGCTCGGCCGAATCGAGGGGCTGGGGAGATCAGGCGAGGAGCAGCGGGTCGGGTGCATTTGGCGGGAGCAGCAGCGGATGGCAATCGAGGGCCGACAGCAGCCGCGGGTCGTGGAGCCGCGGAGGTGGCGGCGGATTCCGCAGATAGACCGGAGTTGGATCACACCAACAGAGATTCGGAGGTCCGATGTCACTCAATGGACGAAAAGCTGTGCTCACGGCCGGGTTGCTGATACTGGCCCTGATGGCCTGCAAGTCGAACAAGTCTGAGATGATGGGGTATGCGACGTCTGACGACGCGGCGAACGCACTAATCACAGCGGCGAAGGCCGGGGACCAGAATGCGCTCCTGGCGATCTTCGGTCCGGAGTCGAAGGACTTGCTGTATTCGGGTGATCCGGTGCAGGACAAGAACGCCGTTACGGACTTTGTGAGCCGGTATGACGTGATGCATCGCTGGCGCAAGATGGAGGATGGATCACAGGTGCTGGTGGTAGGCGCAGACAACTTCCCCTTCCCGATTCCTCTGAAGAAGAACGGCGATGGCCGGTGGTTTTTCGACACGGCGGCGGGCAAAGAGGAGATCCTCAATCGCCGCGTGGGGCGGAATGAACTGGCGATGATCGGCCTGTGCGGAGCAGTGGTCGAAGCGCAGGCGGAGTATTACGCACAGAAGCACGGCGGCGTGAAGCAATACGCACAGAAGTTCGTCAGCGATCCGGGGCAGGAAAATGGGCTGTACTGGCCGGAGGCTCCGGGGCAGGCGCGGAGTCCGGTGGGTCCGCTGGCCGCAAAGGCGGCCGCCGATGGATACAAGGCCGATCCGGCCCATCATCAACCGTTTCATGGGTATTATTTCGCGATGCTTACGAAGCAAGGGCCGGGCGCGCCTGGTGGAGCAAAGGACTACATCGTAAACGGTAAAATGACGGGCGGCTTCGCGGTGCTGGCGTATCCGGCGAAGTATGGCGACTCGGGCGTGATGACGTTCCTCGTGAACAAGGACGGCGTGGTCCTGCAGAAGGACCTGGGGAAGACAACGGAGCAGGCCGCGGCGGCGATCACGGAGTTTAATCCGGATAAGAGCTGGACAGTGGTGGAGTGAATCGCTTCCGCCATGATCGACCGAGCCGAGTTGCCAGTGCGGAGGAACAGCACGTTGTAGTGGCTTGCCATAAATTCAGGCCGTCGCCGCGCAACACCCCGCCGGACACGCCTGCTGTGGCTTCGTTGCCCTCACGAACGCAGTCATGAATTTGCCGGCAACCTGGGGAGCCAGCGCGTCCACATCAAAGCCCTCGCTGGTCAGGAAAGCGCGTGCATCTTCGACTTTGTAAATCCGCGTCGGCTCGATATCGATTGCGTCAAAACCCGCTTCGACGAGCTTCGAGCGATACTCCGACTCCTGCAATGCTGACTGTTGGCATATCCCCATTACACTCATCCTGGTTGTTCCCCTAAGAGCAGGGGCGGCACATCAACTTGCCGGCTGGATATTCTGGTTGAGGTGGAAAACATTTCCGGGGTCCCATTTGGCCTTGATCTGCGCCAGCCTTGCATAATTTCCGCCGAAGGGCCCCGCCAGGTCGGCCGCGTCATCTTGATCCAGATAATTGACGTAGCGGGCCCCGGCGAAGAAGGGCTCCAAGCGGGCAAAGCCCTGACGTGCCCACACGATGTTCTCTTCCGTGGCCGCGGCATCGTACCAGTGGGAAAGGATCAGCAAATTGTAGCCCTCGCGACGGTGGTGAAAAGCTGTGTGATCGTGCGGCACACGAACGGCCGCCCCGTGCCAATGTTCGAGGAAGATGCCGCTGTATTTCGAAGGACAACGGTCAACCATCTCAACCATCGTGTTAATAACGTTGTCGTCCAGGGCAGTCAGGAAGTTCGACTTCCAGTAGTACAACATGCCTTTGGGATAGGCGATGTCGAACACGCTGTTCAAATCACTATACCCCGTCGGCTGAATGGTATCGAACAGCGGCGATCCGAATTCCTTGATGGGCCGGAGCAGGCTTTCCCCATCGGTCATGGCTCCGAGATACGCGGCACCCATGATAGCCACCTTGACGCCGGAACCATCCGGCGCATGACCGACCCCCGCGATGCAGGTGAGTTCATCGCCAGCCGAGGCAGTGAACTCCCCGTAGAAGCGCAATACCTCGTGCGCTTGGGAAAGTGGCCACGCAATCGCGCCTGCCATGATCGTGGGTCCGACCGGATGCAGCTGGTACTCGAGCGATGAGGCTACCCCGAAGTTGCCGCCTCCGCCGCGAAGCCCCCAATAGAGATCAGGATTCTCCGCAGAGCTGGCGCGCACGACCTTCCCCTCCGCAGTGACGACCGTTGCGGCAACCAGATTGTCGGTAGCCAAGCCATGCTTCGCTGCTAAATAGCCGTATCCGCCGCCGAGTGTCAGTCCGGCAATGCCGGTGGTTGAGATTACTCCGCCAGTGGTCGCAAGCCCATGTTGCTGCGTCGCTCGATTCAACTCACCCCAGGTGACGCCGCCTTGAGCTACCGCGCGCCTAGTCGCGGCCTCTACCGTTATCGCTTTCATCAGGGAAAGATCAATCATCATTCCGCCCTCAACGCTGGCGCGTCCGCTGACGTTGTGACCGCCGCCACGAACGGCGATCTCCAGGCGATTTTCACGTGCGAATCCGATGCTGGCGGTAATATCGGCATCGTTTCGGCATCTGGCGATGACTGCAGGGTGCTTGTCGATCAAGCCGTTGTGCAGCGCACGGACGTTGTCGTACTCCGGATCACTGGGCTGGAGAACGGTACCGGCAAACTTGCCGCGGAGTTTTGCTAATGCAGAAAGGGCGATTTGAAGTTGTGCCATTGGTTGTGTTCGAACGGGACGGAAGATTGTACTGCGCTCTGGATGTGACGCACAACGCTTGGCACTCAGCTGGATCTCATTTGCCTGCCTGGTCCTAGATTTCGGGTCAATGAGTGATAACGTGATCACAACAGCTACCTTCGGTTCGATACGAATAATCTCAAATCGGCAATAGCGATTCCCCAGGTTGTAAGTACAATCGCGGATGTCTACGAGTGCTCGCAGCGCGAGGACACCTTGATCACGTACATCTTCGGCAGGATCGCGAGAAAGAGCTTTTCACTCACCGCGGCAGGTTTGGCTTTCTTTTTCTTGATGTCGCTATTTCCAGCATTGGTACTGCTCTCCTCCATAAGCAGTTATCTGTCACTGCAAAACGGAGTTCATGATGCGATGGCTTTGCTCTCCTACGTGCTGCCTGAACAAAGTGCATCCATGATTGGTGATCTTGCCAGGAGAATTGGGTCGCGGAGCGTCGGGCTCTGGTCAATTGGATTTCTCACAACCTTATGGCTCGCTTCGACTGCACTCAAGGGGGTTATTTTGAGCCTTGATACCGCTTATGGAGCCGGGAAAGCGCGCCCAAGATGGAAAGTCAGGTCCCTTGCCCTGGGTTTGACCATATTGATGGGAGGGCTTTTTCTGCTGGCAATTCTTGTGGCGACCTTCGGCCCGGCTCTGGAAGGACTTACCATTGGGCGGTTCCTGAAGTGGTCGCTGGC
>CAZDYZ010000955.1:0-4465 GCA_964509525.1 uncultured Acidobacteriaceae bacterium | reverse complement strand
ACGCCAAGCTGGTGGAGAATTTTCCCGAGCACATACGCCCTGACATGACTGGCAAGACTGCGCCCACGCTCAACCTGAAAGCGCCCGACGGCAAGCAGGTCACGCTCGACTCCTTCCGCGGCAAACCTGTGCTTCTGGAATTCTGGGCCACCTGGTGCCCGCCTTGTGTTGAGGGTCTGCCGAAACTGGCACGCCTGTACGAGGAAACCAAGGACAAGGGCTTGGTCTTGCTCACCATCGACAAGGACGAAGAGGCGAAGGACGCCACCGATTTCCTGGCTAAGCACGCTTACGGATGGTCTAACTTCCATGATGATGGCGAGACCAGTAAGGCATTCGGCGAACACTTCGGGATACCACGTGCCATCCTCATCAATGCCGCTGGGAAGATCGTGTACGACGGCACGGGCGGGGGCCATCCGGACGACTTGCTTGCCGCGATCGCTGGGCTTGGCCCTAAGTACGCGTTCCTCTCGCCGAAGTCCAAACAGGAGCCTTGCCTGGCCTCCAAGTAGAGGCCTGAGTCAGTGCGCCGCGCCGGCCATACCCTTCCACCCCCAGCCTTTTCTTCCTGCTGGCAATCGCTCCCAGCTTTCTTGCCAGCGTCGATTTCTACTCCCCTGGCTGCCCGTCTGAGCCGCTGATAGTCGCCGGTTTGACATAAGGGGACCTTGATGATTGTTGACAGCACTCGAGATGGCAGTTGGCCGTTTATGTTGATGAGCGATGATGTGCTCTCACGCGAAAGACCAGTCGGGGGAGAGTGCGTGGAAGGTGCATCTTTACTGGCGATTCTCACACTATCGCCGAGTGGTGCGCGTTGATGCTCTAAGTTGTGAAAAGGGCCAAGACCGGATGTAATATTTCCTCATGCCCCAATCTCCGATTGTTCACTTAGACCATGCGCCGCCCCACGAGGAGCTGGTTCTGGTCGGCTTTCGTGTCGATGCCAGCCACGACGGTCCGCAATTCTACACTTTGCTCGCTGTCGGCGGCGAGAATGAGCGCCCGCTCACGCTCGATGGGCGCATCTTGTTCTTCAGCCGTCCCCAACTCGCCGCCAAAGCCCTGCAATTGGATGCCCACCTGGCACAGCTGGGCCCCGCACCCGAAGAACTAGAGACCTTCTGCGATGTGGCCGAAGCCCTGTACCGGGCTAACTCGCAAAACACCGACCCTGACGGAGTCATCCTCGATTGCCTGCTGGTCTTCGATGACTTGGTGCGCGCGACTAAACTGCACATGCCCGATCACTATCAGGGAACCCTGACGGAGTTAGCAGCCCGCCTGACGGAAGGCGTACAGTTGGGAAAGATATTCACCAGCCATTTTCTTCGTGAACGCGTGGAAGATGCTCTGTTGTGGTGCATTGGCGCGGTCGTGGTAAAGGGCCGGATGTTGACCGAGTGAAGCTCGCTTCGACAATATCGCGGGCCGGCTCCATCCCGCTCATGAAGAATCCTTCGCTAGTCTCTTCCTTGCTCTCCTACGCAATCCTTCTGGGTGGATTCATAACAATCGGATTAGCGGTGCACTTGGTAGTCATCAGCTACTCCAGCCTTCCATTTTCGGATGGATGGACGCCCGTCGGAGCTGCAGCAGGTGGAGTGAAACTGCTTTCTTTCAGTTGGCTGGCGCGTCAGCACAACGAACACAGGCTCGTCATTCCAAAATTATTTCTGATTGCGGATCTGCGTCTGTTTCAATATCGGCAGAAATTTCTATTGGCCAGCATTTTCGTCATTCAGCTTCTGCATTTGCTATTGCTGGGCTGGAGTATGAGGGCGTTTGGCGGCTGGCGCGGAGTGGTGTGGCGCACCGGCTTTGGTGTGGCAGCCTTCGGCCTCTTTTGTCCCTCGCAATGGGAAAATTTCGTCTGGGGCTTCCAGGTCTGTTTCGTACTTCCGGGTTTGTTTGCCACTCTCTCATTTATCGGGCTGCTGCTCTATTGGGTTGCCCCCCAGCAAGTGTCTTGGACACGGCGTCGGTGGAAGTTCCTGATGCTATCTATCCTAGCGGCTTTGGGCAGCACCTACTCGCTTGCCAACGGAAGTCTCCTTTGGCCATTACTGCTGGTTGCTGCCCTATTCCTGCGGCTTCGTTTCCCGGCTGTGGTTAGCTTTGGCATCGCTGGAACGATAAGCACGGCGCTCTACTTTCATGGCTACAGTCGTCCACTGCAACATGCAAGCCCGACCTCACTGGCCCAGATGCCAGTCAAAGTTTTCCAGTATGTTGCCATGTATCTTGGTAGTCCATGGGTGCGCGAATACGATCGGTCGGCGGTATTCTTCGGGATCGTCGGTCTGGGCCTTGCCATGTATCTGTTGCTGCGTTTCCCGTTGTTTGTCAAAACCTCCCGCACTTTCTCGGTTCAGCTGGTTCTCACGCTGATGTTCTGTCTCGGAACCGCTTTCATAACGGCGTTGGGCCGGGTGAATCTCGGTCTCATGCAAGCGTTCTCCTCTCGCTATCAAATCTTCGCCGTTTTCTTCTGGTGCTGTTTGGCCCTGCTGGCCCTGGCCGCATCCACGGAAGGGGCCTCCCGGGTTGCCCCTTTGGTTTTCCAGCTGCTTTTGCTTGCCATATTGGTCAGAGGAGCAGGTCTGGCACGCGTTCCGATCAACCAGGCCCGGGAGCATGGTTTCCAACTCAACGTTACGTCAACAGCTCTGCTGACAGGTGTGGACGACATCACGCAGCTCCAGTTCGCATTTCCCAACCCAGATTACATACTTGACGTTTTGCCCTACATGCGGAAGACGCGACTGTCGATTTTCTCGGATCCCGTTGCGACTCAGCTGGGCAAGCCTTTGGAATCCGCGTTTCGCATGGTTTCGTCAGGCGGCTGTACAGGAGCTGTGCAGTCGGTTGTCGTGACGGGCGCAGGAGAAGTACAAGGTCTCCGAATTACCGGCTGGGTATGGGATTCTAAACACCGGAGGCCCGCGCTTGGGATCGTCGCGGCAACTGACGGAGTTATCTCGGGCTGGGGGGCGGTGGGTCAGTGGCGCCCCACCATCAGGGCTACGAGGCGCTGGATGAATACAAGCTTCATAGGATTTGGCGGATATGCCAGGAGTGCGCAAGACTCTGCTCGCCTGCATCTTTATGCCATATTGGACAACAGTCCTCTGCAAGCATGCTTCTTCGCTACCGACTAGGCGATCGATTCAAGAATGAGGACCTGTAACGACTACGCTGAGGGCGAAGGATTGGCGAAAGTCGAAAGAAGCTCTACAATATCCAGCGTGACGGATATGGAGAAGGTGTCGGTCGCGCTTACGTGGGCGCACCCTCTGGTGGCGGAGTGGTTCGCGACACGCTTCGGTACGCCAACCGAACCACAGGAACAAGGCTGGCCGGATATTCTGGCCGGCCGGACTACGCTGATCTCCGCTCCTACGGGCTCGGGCAAGACGCTGGCTGCGTTTCTTATATGTATTGATCGCCTCGTGCGCAAAGCGCTTGCGGGCTCGTTGCAAGACCGTACCGAAGTTCTCTACGTTTCGCCGCTGAAGGCTCTTGGCAACGACATCCAGAAAAACCTTGAGGTACCGCTCGGGGAGATTCTGGCTCTCGCTACCGAACGGGGCAACTTGATGCCCGAGATTCGCACTGCCGTCCGCACTGGCGACACGCTGATGAAAGAACGTCGGGCAATGCTGAAGCGTCCACCGCACATACTGGTCACAACGCCTGAGTCGCTCTACATCCTGCTGACGGCTAACAGCAGCCGCGCCATCTTGCACGATGTCGAGACGGTGATTGTGGATGAGATCCATGCGGTCGCCGATGACAAACGCGGCGCACACCTAACCCTTTCGCTCGAACGGCTGGATCGGCTGGCCAACCATCCCGTGCGTATCGGCCTTTCGGCCACACAGAAGCCGATCGACGAGATTGCGCATTTTTTAACTGGTTCGGGACGACCTGCTCCAGCTGTGGTGAATATCGGCCATCGGCGCAAGCTCGATCTTGCTGTCGAGGTTCCTCCATCGGAACTTGGACCCATTGCGACGAATGAAATGTGGGGTGAGATCTACGACCGCATTGCCGAACTGGCCTTGCAGCATCGCTCCACGCTGGTGTTCGTGAACACGCGGAGGCTGGCGGAGCGCATGGCGCTGCACCTGGGCAAGCGCCTGGGCGAGGAACTCGTCGCGACGCACCACGGCAGCGTGGCGCGCAAGTTACGGCTCACCGCCGAACGTAAACTGAAGAACGGCGAGATCCGCGTGCTGGTGGCGACAGCTTCGCTTGAGCTCGGGATCGACATTGGTACTGTGGATCTTGTCTGCCAGATCAATTCGCCCCGTTCGATTGCCGTCACCTTGCAGCGCATCGGCCGCTCGGGACACTGGCGGGGAGCTGTTCCCAAGGGCCGATTGTTCGCCACCACCCGGGATGACCTGCTGGAGTGCGCCGCAACGGTGCGCGCTGTCAGGATGGGCGATCTGGACCG
>CAZDYZ010000954.1:0-2549 GCA_964509525.1 uncultured Acidobacteriaceae bacterium | reverse complement strand
CTTCGGTAGCAGTTCACGGACAGTGGAAAGCGAACGACTTCTTCTTATGGAGCGGGTACTGATATCTCTCACTGCAGTCGGGTCTGAGGAGGCGCGCTGACGCGCTGGCCTCCGTCCGCCGCTCAAACTGCACGTGCAGGTTTCCCGCATGCAGCTTTCGCGAAGTATCAGCGACGCCGGGATGGCAGAGAAGGAATTAAGTTGAACAACCGTACAAGCTCGTACTCGCCATAAAGCTTGGGCAAAGGAAGCTGCGTCCAGCCTGCATTGCTCCAACGCTTATACCGATGCGACCAGATCCGTCGCCGGATCCAGCCGTCGAGCCGATGGAAGAACTTACGAACGTGGGCGCGTTTGTAATACTCGCCCCAATCCCGCAGGAGGGGGTTAAGCCCGGCAATCAGTTCCTTGGTTTTCAGAGGCAGAGTCCGTTTGGTTCGCTGCCGTACCTGGTCCTTGAAACGTTGGATCGATTTTGCTTTGGGATATGCATACAACATTCCCTGTCGCACTTGACTACGAATCTTGCTCTCGGGAAGATGAAGCTGAGTCTTCCCACGCTTGATTATGTAGCCAAGGAACTCGAAACCATGCTGGACATGAACGATCCGCGTTTTATGCGGATGTAGCTCCACCCCCAGCTGTTTCAGGATTCGGCCAGCCGCTTCCACTGCGGCTCGTGCCTCTGCTGCCGATCTACAGGTGGTCACCCAATCTAGGGTAAAGGAATGGCTCAGTGACTTTAGATGAGGCCTATCCGTTGGCTGCGGGTTTCCCCATTGCAGTGCCTCACTAACCTCATCGTGACCAGTTCACCATTCCCTTCCCATCCCACCGGACGTTCAGTTTTCCCGAATCCGGCGGTCCGACAGTCTTCGTCACTCAGCTTGCGCAGGCTTTCATTCGTACCGGATGACTCCGCTCCCGATGTAGATCATGCCGCGGGCATACAGAGCCGCATTCGGGTATTTCTTCCACCCGAAGCCTCGGCCTTTACTGCGACAGTTCAGATACCGGCGAAAGCGTATGTTGATGAATCGCTGCAAGCGTCGAAACGCGTCGCTGGCATTGGTGTGGCGATAGTAGTTCACCCATCCCCGCACCGTCTGATTCACCTCCTTGACAAACTCCGCGGGCGCGATCGGTGCCCGCCGCTTCGTGAAGTACTTAATCCGTCGTCGGATGTTGCGCTGCGAGGATTTGCTGGGATGGATGTAGATGTTCAGTTTGCCGCTGTTGGGCGAGCGTTGTTTCACGAACTCAAACCCGAGGAAGTCAAACCCTTCGGTCAGCTTCGTTATCCGGGTCTTTTCGCGATTGATCGTCAATCCCATCCGCAACGCGATCCCCTCAAACGCCTGAAGAGCCTGCGTTGCATCTTTGCGACACACCAAAATCCCATCATCCGCATAGCGATGCAGCGTAGCCCCCAGTTTCTCTGGGTAGCCTCGCCGATGCCATATTTGATCCAGCAGGTTGAGGTAGATATTGCTGTAGAGCGGTGAAATCGGTGATCCTTGCGGAACTCCCACCGTCGTCGGCTCCATCCTCCCCTCATAACCGATCTTCACATTCTTGTAAACGCGATAGGTTAATCTTGGTGTACCGGGTCGGGATCGAACCCGGGTCACCTGTGCAGCGTCCGTAAATTGCTGATTCTAATAATTGGGCCGAAGTAGATTTGTAAGGCTCGCCGCCAGGTTTGTCCACTTTTTGTCCAGGAGGAGAAGGAGCTCCACCACCCCCGATCGGGAGAGAATTATGAAAGAAGTGGAAAGAAATGTAATTGCGGCCCGCTCATACACTTCGAGGTTTTCAAGGCCCACAGTAGGGCAGACCGCTTTGAAGAACGCCATGGCCCCAAATGCCATAGAGAGGCCTTAAGGGCCTAGCTGTAAGCGCCGGGTACGCGCCCGGTTGCTCCCGCAACTCACCTATAATTTCCCCGGCGATGCGCAGCCTGTCCTCCATCCCGCGACCGCTGTTGCTGGCATGTGCCATCGTGTTCGCTGCCGCCACCTCTTTGTACACCGGAGTATGGTTGTACTACGCAGGTTGGACTCCAAAGACGGACCTCGGCATAGAGTGGTATAGCCTCGCAAGTTCTCTCCGCATCGATCGCGTGACTCCCGGCGGCCCGGCTGAGCAGGCAGGGTTGCGGCCCGGCGACACGATTCGGACCATCAACGGCCAGCCGCAACATAGTCTCGCGTATGGCACTGCATGGGCTCATGCGAACCCTGGCGATATTGTCACGATCGTGGCGAGGAGGCCCGGGGTGAAGGAACTGCTGACGTTCAAGCTTACGATGCAGGCGATGCCGGCCGGTCCGAAACTGACGCGACCGCAGCTGGTCGCTAACCGGCTCGCCAGCTCATACCCTGTACCGTTCCTGATCATCGGGCTGGCAGTACTGGTCCTGCGGCTCGACGACCGCAACGCTTGGCTGCTGGCTGTGTTGTTTGCCGGGTTCATTGCCGCCGCGCCACTGGTCCATCTCGAGGGAATCTTGCCGCCGCTGCTGCGCCGTTTCATGCTGGGTTACATGG
>CAZDYZ010000953.1:0-3047 GCA_964509525.1 uncultured Acidobacteriaceae bacterium | reverse complement strand
CGATTCCGGTTGCCGCGGTGGTCTCCCTTACCGAGCGCCGCTCGTTTTCGCATACCTGGGCCGAATGCTACTTCTGGTCATTTCCGAACTACCTTGTCGGCGCTGCGGTTGCCTGGCTCATCACCGGACTAAAGCCTCGCATAGGCTGGCAAGCTTTGGCCCTGCTGATTCCGGTGATTTATGTCATGTACCGCTCGTATCGGCTTTATCTGGGGAAACTGGAAGACGAAAAGAAACACGTGGAACAGATGGCAGCCCTGCACCTGAGGACCATCGAGACCCTGGCTCTCGCCATCGATGCCAAGGACCACACCACGCATGAGCATTTGCAGAGGGTGCGGGTGTTTGCCGTGGAGCTGGGCGAGGAGATGGGGTTGAGCGAGGCGGAGCTGGAGGCGCTGCGGGCGGCAGCCTTGTTGCACGACATCGGCAAGTTGGCGGTACCCGAACACATCATCAACAAGCCGGGGCGGCTGTCGCCGGAAGAGTTCGAAAAGATGAAGATCCACCCCAGCGTGGGGGGCGACATTCTGGAGCGGGTGAACTTTCCGTATCCGGTGGTTCCGATTGTGCGCGCCCACCACGAGAAGTGGGATGGAACGGGGTATCCCCAGGGACTGAAGGGGGAAGAGATACCGATTGGGGCCAGAATTCTGGCGGCGGTGGATTGTCTGGATGCGCTGTCCTCGGACCGGCAGTATCGCCGGGCGCTACCGCTGGAGGAGGCGATGGAGCGGGTGGTGCGGGAAGCCGGCAAGCAGTTTGATCCGCGGGTAGTGGAGATTCTGCAGCGCCGGTACGTAGAGCTGGAGAGGATGGCCAAGGCGGAGCCGGCGAAGGCCGACCTGAAGCTGTCGACGGAAATTCAAGTCAACAACGGGGCGGCTCCGGCGGCGGGATTCGAGAAAGCGCAGAAACGAAGCTCCAGCGAGGGGGACTTTCTGGCCTCCATCGTGGCGGCGCGTTACGAAGCGCAGGCGCTGCTGGAATTCAGTATCGATCTGGGGCGCTCGCTGAGCCTGTATGAAACCCTTTCGGTGGTGGCGGCACGACTGCGTAAGCTGGTTCCCTATGACGCCATTGCCATTTATTTGTTGCGCGACGGCAAGCTCATTCCGGAATATGTGACCGGCGATGACTATCGCATTTTTTCTTCCCTCGAGATTCCGATCGGAGAGGGGCTTTCCGGCTGGGTGGCCCAGAACCGGAAGCCGATCGTCAACGGAAACCCGTCGGTAGAACCCGGGTACCTCAACGACCCCCACAAGGCAAGTTCGATGTCATCGGCCCTGGCGGTTCCTCTTGTGGGCGGCGATGGCCAGGTATTGGGCGTGCTGGCCTTATACAAACTAGAGGCCGACGCTTTCTCGACCGACCATCTGCGCATCCTACTGGCCATCATTGAGAAAATCGGGGCATCGATTGAAAATGCGGTCAAGTACCAGACGGCATCCGACTCGGCCACCACCGACTACCTCACGGGGCTGCCTAATGCCCGTTCTTTGTTTCTTAAACTTGACTCAGAGGTCAGCAGATGCAAGCGGGAGCGACACGGTTTGGCTATTCTCGTCTGCGATCTCGACGGATTCAAGCATGTCAATGATCATTTCGGTCACGTGGTAGGGAATCAAGTACTGGAAATAGTTGCCCGCAAACTGAAGCTGGCCTGCCGCGAGTACGACTACGTCTCGCGCATGGGCGGGGACGAGTTTGTGGTGATCGCGCCCGGTTTGAAGCGGGATGACGCGCAAGAGCTGTGCGCCCGAATTCAAGCGGTCGCCTCTCGTGGCGTCTCAGAAATCTGCGGCGGTATTGCCTTGTCGGTCAGCGTCGGAGTCGCGTTCTATCCTGACGATACCGAAGATGCTGCGCAGTTACTGGTGGAGGCTGACAAACGGATGTATGTGAGGAAGAAAAGCCACCAGCGTACAGGATCATTTCTCGTCATGCCAGCACAAACTCTGCTTACGCAGTGACCGGAACTCCCACCCTGGCAAGATATTGACGGGCAAACTAATCGTGGGAGCACTGTCCGATTCAACCGAGCGGGCTACTACTCCGCCTCATCCATCCCGACCAGTTTCCAAGTCTTGTCGGGGTTATAGGCCTTCATTTGGCTTGCGATATCGCCGGTGTGGGGACCCAAGTCCTTTTCGTAGACGTTGCCTTCCTTATCGACGATGAAGGTCATCACTCCGGAATTGCGATACTCGGCAGGATAAGCGACAAAGGCAAAGCCACCCGTCATTTTTCCGTTCACAATGTAGCTTTTGGTGCCACCTTTTGCATTCGGACCCTGAGCAGTCAGCATACGGTAGTAGTAGCCGTGGAAAGGCTGCGGGGTATCATGCTGACCGCCATAACCCTGCCCCGTGGCATAAGCCACCAGCGGTCCGATGGGGCTCTCGGTCTCGCCTTCAGCAACTTTCCAATATAGGCCATTCTGCTTGCCGGGAGTGCTGATGAATTTCTGGGCATACTGGTTCACCGAGTCCCCGTCGTGCGTCTGGCTGTAATACTCGGTTTGCGCATCCGCGAGCGCATGACAGACGCGAATCGCCGACAGTTCATTCTTGCCAATGCGGCGGAACAGGATCTCCTTGACCCCCAGCGGAGTGTCAAAGTACCAAGTGCCAGCGGCGTCCTTCTTCAAAGGAATGGGAAATGGCCAATTCTCCGCGCCAAGAAAGAGGATCTCGTCCCCGTTAATCTCCTTTGCCCAGCGATTCATCTGCTCATATCGCTGGATGACGATATCCCGGTTGTTTTTGTCCTCCACTTCGTCACCGGAAGAAATGATGCTGGATGACGATGCTCCGAGAACAGTCTGGATGTTGGCATTGTCGCTTGACTTCAGGGCGTCGTAGAGCGCTTTGCCGGCATCCTGAGGGTTGGTGAAGGTCTTCTGTCCAGGTTCCTGGGACTCGGCGATTCCGGCGAACAGCAGCTGTGACGCGATTAACACCGCAACGCGAATCAAGTTTGACTGCCACCTCATATATCGACCTTTCGAATCCCTGCCAGACATCCATTAACCCCCACACCCT
>CAZDYZ010000952.1:0-2227 GCA_964509525.1 uncultured Acidobacteriaceae bacterium | reverse complement strand
GGCCCTGCCGCGCTGGATTTCAGAGGAGATGATGACAGAGGACGGAGGTGGCTGGACCCTGGGATCGAGCTTGGCGCACCGCTGGGTGTTCGACCGCATCGGACATTTGAACGTCTTGTTTCCGTACGGCGATGATCTGGAGTGGTGCATGCGCGTGCGGGAAGCCAAGATCCCGTTGTGTTTCATGTCCGAGGTCCTTCTTTACCGCCGAATCCATAGCAGCAATATCTCTGAAGACCAGAAAGCAATGGCAAGGGATAGAGTTCGCCTTGTGAAAGCCTTCATGGACCGAAAGCGCGACCGAGCTGCGGAGCCACTGGCGGGAGCTCACTCATGAGCTGGTCTCGAGCTATGGAAGCCGAAATGGTTAGCGTTATCGTTCCAACGTACAATGGCGAGAAATACCTCGCCGGGGCACTAGGGAGCATTCTTACCCAGGACTATCGCCAAATCGAGGTGGTGGTGGTCGACGACGGATCGACCGATAGCACAGCATCCATCGCTCGATCCTATCTTCAGGTGCGTTATTTGTACCAGGCACACCAGGGGCTTCCCGCCGCCAGGAACACCGGGTTAGCGAACTGCACGGGAGAACTCATCGCCTTTCTAGACGCCGACGACTATTGGCCGCCCGACAAGTTGCGGATACAGACCAGTTATCTAGCTGGCCACCCGGAACTGGGATGCGTGATTGGCAAACTGCTGAACTTCCTTCAAGACGGGATAACCAGGCCTGGGTGGATTTCTGAGCCCTTGATGACAGACGAGGGAGGGGGTTGGTCTTTGGGAGCGAGTTTAACCCGGCGTTGGGTATTCGACCGGGTTGGTCAGTTCGATGTCTTGTATCCGTACTGCGACGATCTGGACTGGCTCATCCGCATGGCGGAAGCCAAGATCCCCTGGGACGTCATCCCGGGCATTTTCCTTCACCGCCGCATCCATACCAGCAATATGTCGAGCGACCGGCAGGCAGTGACCCGAGCAGAATTTCGCATTATGAAAGCGCATATGGACCGCATTCGGAGCAAAGGAACCAAGCCTCGGCCCGGAGATCACCAATGACCTGTCGTCGACAGCAGGAAACCGGCGTTGCCGACTGGCGCTACTTAGGCCGCTATCTGGCCGATCTCCGCCTGCCCTTGTTGGGCTGTGTGACCCTCGCACTTCTCCAGAGTGTGAGCCTGCTGCCAATCGCTTGGCTGGTGCGGCGTGCGTTTGATTCGACTATTCCATCTCGAAATGTGACGGGGCTGCTTCTTCTGGGCTTCGAGATTCTGGTTCTCAACTCCGTATCCGGCGGCCTGGCTCTGGCGACGCGGTTCGCCTCCCTGCGAACGACGAAACTGGCCATTACCGCGATGCGCCACGACCTTGTGCTGCATTGCCAGTCGCTGCCGCGGGCGTATCACGACACCGCCGACCGGGGCAGACTGCACACGTTACTGGTGCAGGAGACGCTTCTGGTTGATGTGATGATTAACGCCCTAATCGTTCATATCCTGCCATCACTTGTCTTGGGGACCGCTCTGATCGCCACGATGGCCGTGCTCAATCTCCCGCTCCTGGGTCTGCTGGCGCTGGTGATGCCATTGTTGTTTCTGGTTAACCGCCGGTTAGGTTCCCAAGTAAAAGCCAGAGTGGATCGCCATCGCCATGCCTTCATCCGCTTCAGCAGCGGCGTACAGTTCATGCTTCAGAGAATCGATCTAACCAGGTACCAATCTGCGGAAGCGTTTGAGGCCCGGCGGCAGCAGGAGCGCATTGAGACTTTGCGCGTAGACAGCGAACGTATGGCCTGGCTGCAGGGGGCCTACGAGTTGGCACAAAACAGCGCTGTTACTCTGGCGGGCATCCTGATCCTGGTCATTGGCGGGCTGGGTGTTGCCACGGGCCGCTCCTCGATCGGAAACCTGATGTCGTTCTACGTGGCCACCATGTTCTTCGCCGGCAGCCTTCGGCAATTCTTTGCTGCGGTCCCGCATGTTCTGGAAGGAAGTGTCTCACTCTCTGAGTTACGCTCTTTCTCGAGCGAAGACGCTCGGGCTGTTTATGCCGGGACCCATAGGCTCAGCTACAAGGGTTCAATTGAGTTGGACTCCGTAAGTTTCGGGTACGACTCGCGTCCCCTGCTCGAAAGCGCTAGCCTCCTCTTGGAACCGGGGTCGACCACGGCAGTTGTGGGGCCGAACGGAGCCGGGAAGACGACGTTGGCAAGGCTGATTCTTGG
>CAZDYZ010000951.1:0-5438 GCA_964509525.1 uncultured Acidobacteriaceae bacterium | reverse complement strand
CCCGGAGCTTTCTTGATAGCAGCTTCGATTAGGGACTGAATGATTTCCGATCCCAGGTGGCGATAGCTCTCGAATTGTGATTCATTGAAGAACTGGTTCACGGTGCTTTCATGCGGGAACGCGGGATGCGCCGCGCGGTAGGCGTGAATATCCTGGGACTCGCTGCCATTTAGAACCGGCTTTATGAATAGTAGTTTTCCGGGTAGTGCCCCTTCATCAACACAGCCATAGTCGATTTCGCCCAAGGCAAAGGGAGCATTCGACGGTTCGATGCCCTTCTTCATCAGCAAACCATTGGGATAGTCAGGAAACCGAATCGGAATTCCCAGATCGATCTGGATCTTGCGAATCGCGTTTCCCAGGTCTTCAAACTGGTAATCTGGATCTGCATCTGCATCCACGACAATGATTAAATGACAGCGGCGCATCACCATTTCGTAAAGCCCAAGGTTCTCGAAGTGACCGCCGTCACTTAGTTCGATCCATTTGAACCGGTCATCCGTGTTCCCGAGTGCTTCGTTGATGAGCGGCACGAGCGCCCAGGTCGGGCCAAAGCGCTTTAGAAAATTCCTGCTGAGACTCTCGTCGAGCTTTCCCAACGCTTTCATGGTCCATTCGTGTCGGGAGACGAGACGGTTGATTTTCGCTCTGACTGGTCGCCGTTTCTTGATCTCTGGCCACACCGGATTGGGGAGCCACCATCCCAACCGAGCGTTGAAGAACGTCATTAGCAAGGTAACCAGGGGAGAAGAGTTGTATCCCATGTTGGGATTAAAGGCCGCTCCACTGATTGCCATCGCAGTTCCCAGCCGTATGCCGCGGTTCCCCCCGTAGCCCTTTGTTTTCACGTACCCCAACCGCCAGCTGCCCGCGCTTACAGGGCTGAAGCTGAATGGCTCGGCCTTGCGCTGCTGCCAAGCCATGTTGCTGGTTGCCACCATGTTCAGCGCCGTGTTTACGACGTGTAGCGGAACTCCGGGTCCGCACGGCATGTCAGCTTGATACAGGTTGTCGCTTTCGTCGAAGTTAGTGAACTCATCAGGATGTCGCGCAAAATTCGAAGCCCCTAGATAGGCGCGAATCAACCGCATCCGGTACATCCCGTGCAATGAGAAAATATTGACATTGATAAACAGGTTGGCAAACAGCGCCATAGCGCTGGCGCCTACGAAGACGACAAACGCGGCCATGCTCTTCAGTCCAACCTTATCGGCCCAAGAGTATCCGCTAGTTCCACAGGGTGAACATTGTTTAAGCGTTGGCAGCCAGTCAAAAAACCGCCCGATTTGTTGGTTGGAGATACGATTTAGAAAATCGGCGATAGATAGATTGTAGAACCAGTTATTGACCGCCTGGCCGTATTTCGAAACCCAGCAAACTAGCCCCTGGTACACTCCATCCCGCAGGTAAGCGGTCAATACTGCCGCGACCACAACTATGCAAGACAACGCGATGGCACACACGATGGGAGCAAAGAGGCCATGTTTGGCCAACCACTTGCCTGTCTTCGAAAGCTGTTCGGGTTTCACCCGTTTCAGCCCAGAAGAGGTTGCCGCACTGAGACCTGCGGTGCTGCCGAGCGCGCCGGCACCTACACCGAACAAACCCAGGATGGAAGCCTTTTTCGCAGTGAAGAAGTAGAAAGCATGCAGCCCGATGAACCCCATACCGTTCATACCGATCCAGATGATGAGGGTGGCCAGCAGTAGCCCGCCACCGCGCGCCCACCATTCGCGCTCCTCCTCCTTCTCCACCTCGCTCAGCAAACCCGAAAGCACGCCCGACGCCAGCATTAGGACCAGCCACATGAGGGGAACGCCGAAGACCACGAAGCTGGCCCGTATGTTGTAATTGTTTGCCGACGTGTTAATCAGATGAAAATGCCTTCCAACTTCAGTGGAACACTCCGCCAGCAGGGCTGCCGCTACGAAACCCACGATAAGGGGGGCGATGAAAGACCAGATCAATCGCCGCTTGCGGAAGGGGAAGCCTGCCTGTTGGGCCAACAACGGATCATTGAACGGGTTAACGGTACGGCGGCGCGATATCCGGAAGCGCCGAAGCGCAATAAACAGGGGCGGAAGAACGCAAATTACACTCAGCCACCCGGTCAGCTTCCAGAACGAGCCATTCCTCAGTGACTCGCCCAGATAGCCGCTGTTGAAACCCCACACCCAAGCCTCGCAGGTAACCCATGCTCCGAGCAGGAGCGGAAGAACAAACAGTAGGATTTCAGGTGTTGTTGTGCCTGGGCTATCAGTCCTGCCACGACCGGAAGCGCGAGGTGTCAGCAGCATGCGCCCTTGGGCGAACCATGATGCCAGGGCAACGCAGGCCGTAGCGAAGCCCATCACCACCAAAAACCAGGGCTCTTCCAGATCTGCCACCACAAGCGGCACGGCGTATGACAACCCATAGAGTAACAGTGGCAGACAGAAAACAGCGACCAGCAGGGGCAGCAGAATCAGCCAATTCAACACCAGATTGCGGGCCACAATCGAAGCCAGGGTCAAGCTGTCGAGCGAGAAACCATAGCGCGGGGATAGGTAACTCGTATATTCCCGAAGATGTCGGATGGGACGGGGTTCTGGATCGCCCGAAGTGCTAGACGACGTGGCAAGCTCGGTCACCACTTGGCTGAAGCTGCTGCGGCGTGCCCATGCCATGAGCCAACTCCCGATGTAGCCTCCGCCAGATACCGTGGAGAGATAGTCGAGTCTGTCGAGCAATGCATTTCCCGGCACTCGACCCAGTTGTTTTCTGCCTGGTTGTGCAACGTTGACTAACTGTTGGGGGCGGCTGAACCGCGCCAGGCCCTGCAAGATTCCAAGGGAAAAGCTTGCACTGCGGATGCCTCCTCCCGAGAGACACAAGGCAGAGGCGCTCATACGGTGCAGCAGCTCTTTCAATGGCCGATCACGTTCCTCACAGTGCTGCTCGGCCAGGAGAACTCGCTGATAAGGCCCGTTCAACCGGGTTGTGTAATCTACCTCGGACTCGCCCGGTTCGCTGGGCAATTGCTCAAGCCTTCGCTTTGCATCCAGAACATCGTCATACGCCTGTTCGGAGGCCCGAATGTGCTCGGCCAGTAACTGGTAACACTCAAGCACATCGCGCCCCTGCTTTTCTCCGAAGCAGGCACAGATAGCCATCATGAGCTCATAGGGTCGACGCGCAAAGTATTCGGCAAAGATGGTTCGATACGGTAATGAGTGTGGCCGCGCCACGGTTGTGATGCCCGAGAGAAGTCCGTCGACGCGGTTCACTCTTTCCAATAAAGAGCTCAGAGTGAGTTCCCGGTCGTGTCGTTCCTGCTGTGCATGTTCTAATTCAACCCCGGCTCTTGCCTCGAATTTCGCCTTCCGTTCCACCCATCTTTTTCTCAAGCGTGCGCCTAGGGTGAGCCATCGATGATCCGCGTACTCCAGTAACTGCAGGTCGGTGACTAGCGTGTGATGCATGGCCTCGACGTCGACAAATGGCCCTTTGGCAATGATTCGCGTGCCTCTGCGGATTACGGTTCCGCTGTCGTCAGCCTGGAGATCTTTACGCCTCCCCAGCAGAGATCTCATTTCATGCAGCAGGTGGTGCGGTATCCGTTCCAAATGTTGGTGAAACCTCGTACGGTAATAAAGGACAAGTTCCCAACGAGAACCCCAGGGTGATGCGATGGTGCAACCCGCGCTGGCTCCTGTTGCCCTGGCGACAACATTCAGTGGGTATTCGTAACCGCGCCATTCCGCCTCCGCCCACCGCAACTCATCCTGCGACTTTGTCAGCTGGTTCAGCACCTCAAGAAACGACTTCTCCGCTTCAGCGAGGCGATCGACTGCGTCCTCGAACTTGCTGAGAGCGAGCCCGTACTTTTTCGCCGCCGCGGGATCGAGAGAGTCTCTGGTCTCCTTCGTTTCTGCCAGTAGTTCATCGATGACCGTCTTCTGCTTGTCTCGAAGCGCTTTTTTGCTGCGCAGATCTATCTTCAGCGCAATCAGTCGATCGTGTTTTCGCTCTCCTTGGGCTTTCCACGCAGCAAAGGCACCTTCGCATTTCTCAATTGCCTCGTAGAGAATGCGGCTGCTGTGTAGCTGATCATTCTTGGCCAACGTCGGACTGCCACTTCTTTCGATGGAGCCATCGGGGCCAACAAAGGCGTCATCCTCAGCCACCAGCAAATACAGGCGCGCAACCTCGAACTTCCGTTGTGGATGGTCCGCGAAGAACTGGTCGAAGTGCTTACGGAATGAGAACGCCAGTTGCGGTTCTTGTTTCGGCTCAGATACGGACGGAACCACGGGCCCTCACCTCAGCAAGAGTGTTTTGGATCCAGCGTAGCCTGGCGAACACCGGCTTGCCTTCTTGGCGCCTGCGATGAGTTTTTCTCCGGTCGGAATTCAGCCAACTCGCTGCGATGGACGTTAAAGGTAGCAGAAGGCGGAGAAAAAACAAGTACCCCAATGGCCTGATAGGTCGAGCGGCAAAGGTGCTGAAGGCAGGCGAAGCTCATCCCGCGGCGCCCTATTGTCGCAGCAACATCGTCACTCTCGGAAAGACAAAGTGTCCAGCAGCGTCGTCGATGACGTTAACCTGGCAGGCGTAAAAACCGGGTTTCAACTCCGAAAGCGGCACGTCCAGTTGAAACACGGCCGCATGGCGATTGGGGACGCTGATTTCTTGAACTTCTGTCAGCGATGTCTCGTAAGCCTTGACGTCGCCCTTGAAGAAGGAGACGTTGCTCAGCAGCCGCACCGGGTTCTTGACTTCAGCGCTGGCACGATTATCAGCTGCGCCGTTGCGGCCGCTGGCAGGAGCAGCAGGCGCGTTCCGACGGCGTGTCGGGTCATACACTTCGTAGTAGAAATACAAGTGCTGTCCACTGGAAAACACGCGCGTCACGCTCGGCACAATCTCCGCACCGTTACGAATCAGAGGGTCGTTCGGATCGTGCTTGCCCAAAGCGGGCTGAACCTGGCTGGCCATTACAATAGAACTCATCTTCAATGGTGCCGACTTGAGATCGGGGACCGTGAAGTCGGTCTCGAATGCTCCCATGCGCCCGCTCTGGTTTTCTCGGACAACAATCTTCAGGTGATACTTCCCCGGCGACAGAATCAGTCCGTTGTCGTACTGAACGTTCTTGCGCTGAACTTCATTGGCCGTATTCACGGCCAGTTTCACGGTGTCACGAATACCGCCTGCCGGAAGTTTTTTGTCGTCTGTCGCCAACCCAAGCACGTCCAGAGTCGCCTTGTCCTGGTCGCGAGTACGGCTGAATGGAATCTCCGAACCAGGAACAATCAGCGAAATCGGTACATAGAATCTGTTGTCAGCAATCCGGAAGTAGGCGGTCGCAAGATAAAGTGGTAGGTCGGTGCTAGGCAAATCAGATGCCAGCTCTTCCTGAAGCTGTCGCTCACGCTCTTCTTTATTCGAGTGCTTGA
>CAZDYZ010000950.1:0-2820 GCA_964509525.1 uncultured Acidobacteriaceae bacterium | reverse complement strand
GATCGTCCCCGGCAAGAATCTCATCCCCCACCGAGAGCAGCCGCGCTACAGCGCTGATTGCAGCCAGTCCGCTCGAGAAACAGAACGCACTATTCGCGTTCTCGAGGCGTGCCAGATGATCTTCGAGCACGGTGCGCGTAGGGTTTCCGCTGCGCGAATAGTCGTATCGTCCGAAGCTATCGGCCAGTTTCTGCTCAAAGGTCGCCGTTTGGTAGATCGGTGTAGCAACCGGCCTAAAGGGATCGTCGGGACAGGCGTTGAATGCAAGAAGTCGGCTGGCGAATTTCATGCGGTCCTCCCCGCAGCAAGGATTGGGCTGCCAACAGCGAGCTGTCCCGAGTGATAGAGATCAAACAGATCAGCAACGACCGACACGGCGGTAGGCCAACGTCCTGCGCCTTTGCCCCGGACGCGTACCACGTCTCCTCCAACCGACTCAATCTCAAGACAGTTTTCTTCATTGTGGGTCTGCGCAAACGCATGCCGTCTTTGAATCAATTGGGGAGCGACCCGCGCTTTCAAACCTCGTTGATCGCAGTTCAGGGAAGCCACCAAGCGGACAGCATGTCCCGAACGTGCGGCGTCGCGTACGACCTCGCCATCGATCTGATCGATGCCGACATGTTCGATTTGGCTTGGATGTAGCCACGTTCCAAAGGCGCTCTGTGCCAACAGAGCAAGTTTGTGCGCTGCATCGCTCCCGTCCAAGTCAGTGGTTGGATCCTGTTCTGCAAGACCGAGGCGCTGTGCTTCAACCAACGCCTGCTCTCTTGACTGTCCCTCGGCCAATCGATCGAGTATGAAGTTCGTAGTGCCATTGACGACACCTTGCACAGTGCGAATGCGTGTGGTCTGAGCCATGCGGCCTATCTCTTCCAGCATTGGCACAGCGCCACCGACTGCCGCCGAGTACAACAGTCTCACGCCGGCAGCGGCCGCGATCCCACGAAGGTGTTCCCCATACCGGCCGACAACTAGCTTGTTAGCCGTGATGACGTGCTTGCCTGACTTCAACGCCTCCACGATCAAGTCTTTTGCAGGCTCGAGACCGCCAATCAATTCAATGACGACTTCGCAGTTGGACTTCACTACCTGCCAGGGATCGTTCGTCAGCAAGATGGGGGGTATGCCGTCGTCTCGCTTGAGGCGGCGTACGCCGACCCGGACAATTTTGAACATCTCCGGACTGTGTGCCAGTGTGCGATATACGCCCAGGCCGACCGTGCCGGCCCCGAGCAGTCCGACACGCAGTGGTTCAATAGAGGGCACGTGGTCGTAGAACGAGATCGGGAGGTCGCCAATCAGGGAGGGGGCGTCGGAGCTCAGCGTTCCCACCTCGATATTTAACTGGTGCTGCGCTGCATATTCGATAGCTTTCTGCTGCACGATACAGCCGCCTATGCGTACGGCTTCTGCGTATGTAAGCGTCCTGTAACGGCGCAGCTTAGCCCCCGCGCAGGCGGGGTCGTGCTCATAGATCCCGTCCACGTCCTTAACTAACCGGCAGCGATCGGCCCGCAACTGATGAGCAAGAAAGACGGCGGTCAAATCAGAGCCACCCCGGCCGAGCAGGGAAATCGTTCCATCCTCCTGCCTTCCGACAAAGCCGGGCACCACCGCCACAGGAGTTCGCGCCAAAATGCGAAGGATTCGCGCAACATCAGTGGCACAAGGTTCAGAGTCCAGCACTGGACCGCAGGTCCGCAAGCCGAGCTTAACCTCGTCTACCACCGTGGAATCTATGCCTGCCTGGTCGAGAGCCAGCGCCACAAGCGCCGCTGACGTCGCCTCCCCGGTAGCCAGCAGTGCGGCCAGCGCGGAGTCGCTTAACCGCGGACCAAAAGTTTGGGCACGCGTGAGCAAAGTGTTTGTAGTCGAGCCGAGCGCCGAGACGACTGCCACAACATGGTGGCCAATCCGACGCCAGCGGTAGATCTCCTGAATCGCTTTCGGAATGTCTCGTTCAGAGTTCAGAATGGAGCTGCCAAACTTTAGTACGGTTATCGGGTTGCGGAGCATTGTTCCCTCCCGGCATGTTCGGTTGCTATCGCCAAAGCTTGTTGCAAGTCAGCGATGATGTCATTGGGAGACTCCAGACCGACCGAGAGTCTTATCAATCCGTCGCTAATGCCGATCGCGTTGCGAGTCTCCGGCGGCACATCGGCGTGGGTCATCGAGGCCGGATGGGTGATTAGTGTCTCAACTGCGCCAAGGCTTTCAGCCAGCGAACAGAGGCGCACGCTATTCATCAGTTGGACGGCTGCTTCTGCTCCGGCTGTGATCTCGAACGCGAGCATGCCGCCGTGCGCAATGTGCTGGTGTTCGGCGAGTATTCTTTGAGGGAAAGAATCCAAGCCAGGATAGAACACGCGTTCCACTCTCGGGTGCGACTCTAGCCATTTGGCTACCGCTAGTGCATTCTCAGAGTGCAGTTTCATGCGCGCGGGGAGAGTCTTGATCCCGCGCAGTGTTAGCCACGAGTCTTGCGGCGATTGGATGCAGCCAATCGTCTTTCGTATCAGTCGAAAGCGCTCCAGAAGCTTTTCGTTGTTCGTCGCCAGCGAACCACCGACGGTAGCGTTGTGTCCCTCAATATATTTCGTTGTGGACAATACGCTGATATCGGCTCCGAGTTGAAAAACCGGCTGCAACACTGGTGTCAAGAAGGTATTGTCTACCGCAAGAGGAACACCGTTACGCCGGGCTACATCCGCGATTGCCGTAATGTCGCACAACCTGAGGGTAGGATTTCCCGGTGTCTCAATGAAGACCAGACGCGTGCGCGATGTGATCGCCTTTTCCAGAAGATCTGGCCGGGAA
>CAZDYZ010000949.1:0-4011 GCA_964509525.1 uncultured Acidobacteriaceae bacterium | reverse complement strand
GCCGGCCTGCAAAGTTGGTGTTGGTGGCAACCGTTTTTTGAACCAATGATCAATGAACAGGGAGCCTGACTCGCATTCGGTTCGGTGTGCGATGTTCTGTCATGCGGAAATGCCTAAAGAGCCGCGGCGGGTTCCCGCCGTATAGGACGGGTTCATTGACGGCCCACCCAGCACGGCCCCGCGGGTCGACTACTTTCTTAGTAGTTTGCGAAGCACTGCCCCAAGCTACTGCTTTCCCCCGTGGGTGACGATCCTTCGCCGGTTCGGCAAAATGACTAACCGAAGTGATACCTGCAGCTGGCCGTAATCCTTTGCATCTAAAATAGACACGTGTTTCCCCGACTGTTTCAACTTGGCCATATTGGCCTACCCACCTACGGATTGATGGCCGCCTTGGGGCTGATCTTCGGCCTCATGCTCATTGTCAGGATTGGCCGCGTGCAGGGGTTGGATCCAGATAAGCTCTGGAACCTCGGCATCATCGCCATCCTGTCCGGCATCTTCGGTGCCAAGATTCTCATGGTACTGGTCGATTTCGCTTACTACCGTGAGCACCCGGACGAGATCTTCAGCTTGTCAACGTTTCAAGCGGGCGGCGTGTGGTCAGGGGGGTTCGTGCTCGCTCTGATAATGTGCGTCTGGTACATGCGACGCAACGGCCTGCCTGTGTTACGAACCTGTGACGTTTTTGCTCCAGGGTTGGCGCTGGGGCACGCCTTTGGCCGGGTTGGCTGCTTTGCCGCCGGTTGTTGTTACGGTCGCGAGACGCACGTCCCCTGGGCCGTCACCTTCCATAATCCGCTAGCCAATGAAATTGTCGGAACGCCGCTCAACGTGCCGCTGCATCCCACTCAGCTTTATGAGATGGTGCTCGAGCTGTGCAACTGTCTGTTTCTAGTGTGGCTAATCCGCCGCAAGAAATTTGAAGGAGAGATCATCGGCAGCTACATGATCATCTACGGTATCGGCCGTTACTTCATTGAGTTTTTCCGCGGCGATCCCGGACGCGGTGAATTCCTCGGCTTCATGTCGGGCACGCAGGCAATCGCTTTATTGCTGGTGATCGGCGGCGGGCTACTGTGGATGCGCCGCGCCGCCCTGAGCCCGCCGGTGGCGGTGAAGGCCGTAAGGTAATATCGGAGTTTTTCAGCTGCAAGTTTCCAGTTGTTCCGCTGAGTTGGCAAAGATCGATGCTGTTTTGACGAACTGATGTTCGTCCCTTTGAAACTCGAAACCAGGACCTTGGCTCTTCGCTTTCCCATCACGATCTTTGTACCTCCTGAGGCAGCCGGTCAGCGTCTCGATCAATTCCTGTCGAAGCAGATCCCCAATGTCAGCCGTGCTGGGGTGCAACGGTTGCTGGAAGATGAGAAGGCAACGGTCAACGGCTCAGTTGCCAAACCCTCGTTACGGCTCAAGAGCGGAGCGCGGATCGCGATTCTTGGTAATCCGCAGCCTGCCTTACTGCGGGCAATTGCAGAAGATATTCCCCTCGACATCGTTCACGAGGACGATGATCTTGCCGTCGTCAACAAGCCGGCCGGAATGATGGTGCATGCGGGTGCAGGCGCGACTGACACCGAGCGCAACCGGGGCACACTGGTTAATGCGTTGCTGCATCGTTTTGGCGCCCTGTCTCAACTGGGGGGCGGGTTGCGTCCGGGAATCGTGCATCGTCTGGATAGGGAAACCAGCGGCCTGATCGTCGTCGCCAAGAACGACATCGCCCATCGCAAGCTGGCGAAGCAGTTTGCCTGCCGTGAGGTGAAGAAGCTATATATAGCTCTGGTGCACGGCTGGCTAGGCCAGGATAGCGGAACCATCAACAGCGAAATCAGTCGCGACCCGGTGCGACGCACTCGAATGACAACCCGTCGGCGCGGAGGCCGGGCGGCCGTGACACACTTTAAAGTTCGCGAGCGCATCACGTCTAAGTTCGGAAAGTTTGCCCTGCTGGAGGTCCGCATCGACACCGGCCGCACTCATCAGATACGCGTGCACCTGGCATCAATCGGGCATCCGGTGGTGGGTGACGCACTCTATGGAGCTCCGAGGCAATTGCGCGCACCCACAAATCGAGAAAGAGGATCGGTCAAGAAGATCTCCGAGCCCCGAGCTGGCAGGTCCGGCGCTCGAGCCTGCGGCGACGCTCTTTGCCTGACTCGTAACTTCCTGCATGCGGCAACCATCGAGTTCACGCATCCCCAAACGGGTCAGCGGCTGTCCTTTACAGCGCCATGGCCGGAAGAGCTCGTGCGGTTTCTTCGAGAGGTACGTGGATAAACCAACCAAGTCTTATTTATAACAACGTCGGGAGATCGAGAATAGGCAGTGCATCCCGCGAGTTGGTCTTCTCCTCGCGCAGCATCGCCCCGCGAATTTCGGCGGCATCTCCTACCCAAACTTCGTGTCCCCAACTGGGCCGGCATGTTCTCGAACAGTTTAGCTTGTGGCTTCGATGCCTACACCCACTGGCTTCTGCAGGCCGGCGTACAACTCTTCTGTGCCTACCCTCCGGTGTTTCATTCGGCGTTGATGAGTTCGCCGGTTACCGTATATAGCATCGCAATTCGCTGCAAGCGCGAGGGAAAATCACGGCTCATAATCAACATCCTCGCTCCTGTGCTTCCGAGTCTTGGGCAGTAAGCCCTACCAAGCTCAGTCGGTCTTGGGGGGGAGGAGCACCAGGTGTCAACCACCAGACCTTGACTTGTGTTCCGTCCTCTGTGTTCAGCTGCAACTAGCAAGCTATAATGAAACCTGCATGAAGCCTTGGTTTATTCTGCTTTTGCTGGTGGCTGCGCTGCCCCTGGGAGTGGACGCCCAAAGTCCGCCACTGCAGCTTCCTACGGCGCCGTCGGCGACAAAATTTTCTCCCGTGCCACCCACCACAACCCCCGCAACCGGAACCGGGGATAGCAGCGCGTCGCAGCAATCCGCAGCCCCGTCGGATGCCAATGCGGCTCCGTTACCGCAGAGAAACGTGCAACCCAACTCGACCGGGTCAAGCAAAGATGAATCGGCAAAGTCGAGCACGACTGCGCTGA
Source organism: uncultured Acidobacteriaceae bacterium (assembly GCA_964509525.1). GTDB lineage: Bacteria > Acidobacteriota > Terriglobia > Terriglobales > Acidobacteriaceae > Bog-257. The sequence goes on along the minus strand of CAZDYZ010000949.1, from coordinate 964 downwards.
CAACACCTGCACCCAGCGCCCCGGCTGACGGTGACAAATCCGACGAAATGCTCACCACCATCCGTAAGCGCGTAGACGAGGTAAACGTGGTGTTTACCGTTACGGACAAACGCGGCCACTTCGTGAAGGACCTTACGCAAAGCGATTTCCGTGTTTACGACGACAGCAAGCCGGCTGAGAGTATTCGTTCGTTCCGACGCGAGACCAACCTGCCACTGCGTGTGGGGCTGCTGATCGATGCCAGCAACTCAGTGCGAGACCGCTTCAAGTTCGAACAGGAATCAGCTATCGAGTTCCTCAACCAGATCATCCGGCGAACCTCTGACAAGGCCTTCGTCATCGGCTTTGACACCACACCCGAAGTCACGCAGGACTTCACCGACGACACGAACGCACTCTCCCATGGTGTTCGCATGCTGCGGCCGGGCGGTGGAACGGCCATGTACGATGCCATCTACTATGCTTGCCGCGACAAGCTCATGCGCGACAAGAGCAGCGAAGCGACACGACGCGCCATCATTCTGCTCAGCGACGGCGAGGACAACCAGAGTCGCGTCTCGCGTGAGGAAGCCGTGGAAATGGCGCAGCGCGCCGAAGTCATCATCTATGCGATTTCCACCAACACCAGTGGCCTGAAGCTGCGCGGCGACAAGATCATGGAGCACTTCGCTGAAGAAACCGGCGGCAAAGCCTTCTTCCCCTTCAAAATTGAAGATGTGTCCAACGCGTTTTCGGAAATCTCCGACGAGTTGCGCAGCCAGTATGACGTTTCCTATAAACCGACGGATTTTGTTCCTGACGGTAAATACCGCAAAATCGAGATACTCGCTGACAACAAGAAATACAAGGTGCGCGCGCGGAAGGGATACTACGCGCCGAAGCAGTGAAGCAGTTGTCTCTGAGCCTCTGTGGTGAATTACTCTTGAAGTCATGGGCCGCATCCACGTTCTCTCGGAAAACGTAG
>CAZDYZ010000948.1:0-10525 GCA_964509525.1 uncultured Acidobacteriaceae bacterium | reverse complement strand
CGCGTCGAAATCGGCTCGCGCAATGATGTTCTGGGTGGAAGGGCATTCAGTGACGCAGGGTCCTACGAACGTATTACCGGGCGTGTCTATTTTTCGGTACCCGTGGCCAATCGGCACAACCGACGTATCGTTGACCTCGACAACGCTGTGAACCTGAAGAACGGCCAAGTGGAGTTCTCGTCGGACTTCGTGGCTCTCCGTCCCAAAGATTCACATAAGGGAAACGGCTCGCTGATTCTGGAGGTCCCCAATCGAGGCTACGGACGAATCACAAGTCTGGTAGACGGGGGCGACTGGGACGCTGCTAAGGACGCAGGAGATGCGTGGCTGTTGCGCAATGGCTTTACTGTCGTGACGTTAGGATGGCAGTGGGATGCGACGGGTGAAAGCGCTCTGTGCCTTTTTGCGCCGATTGCAAAGGAGAATGGCAAGACCATCACCGGCCTGCTGCGCGGCGACTATATGCCTTGGAAGGTGATGGCCGAGATTCCGCTGGGCCACTTCTTTGTCCGCAATGCGATTGGAGGAAGTGAATATCCGGTTGCAGCACCAGACGATCCACGCAACGTTCTTACCGTACGGGAGTCACGGAACGCACCGCGTATCTTGATTCCAAGGTCGGATTGGCAGTTTGCGCATACGGTGGATGAGAAGCTTGTCCCTAGTGACCGGTATATCCATCTTAATGGCGGGTTTCAGCCGGGAAGGATCTACGAATACGTCTATCTCGTGGCCAACCCGGTGATTGCGGGACTCGGCTTTGCTGCCGTCCGTGATTATGCCTCTTACGCCAAGCATAACGCGGATGCGGTAACTCCGGCGGCCCGCGTGTATGGGGAGGGTATTTCGCAGGACGGACGATTCCTGCGCGATTTTCTATACCAAGGGTTCAATGCAGACGAAGAGGGACGGATGGCGCTCGACGGGGTCCTCGCCCATGTTGCCGGAGCGGGCCGAGGCAACTTCAACTACCGGTTTGCACAGCCCTCGCGTGATGCACAACCAACTTCATCGGTGTACTTTGCAACCGACAGCTTCCCGTTTACTGATTTGCCCGAGACAGACCCCGTCACCGGAGCCAAAGGAGGCCTGCTCGACCAAGCGGTCGCTGATAAAGTCGTGCCAAGAATTTTCTTTTCAAACACGTCTTACGAATACTGGGGCCGCGTTGCTGGATTGATTCATGTCAGCGCAGACGGAACACACGACGTTCCACCGTCGGACAATGTTCGCATTTACCTCTTTACTGGGCTGCAACACTTCTCGGGTCCGTTTCCGCCGGAAAAGGGTAAGAATGATCTGTTGGGACAGCAGCCGCAATCGCCGCTCCCGATCAAGTACTTTTGGCGCTCTATGATTGCCAACATGGACGTTTGGGTGCGCAACAACACGTCTCCACCCGCCAGCAGTTATCCCAAGCTCGTTGACCGGACACTGGTCGCTTTGAAAGAGTACGCTTTCCCTGCCATACCAGGGGTGAACAAGCCGTTAGAAGCCAGCGCAGCCTATCGTCTCGACTTCGGCCCGAATTGGCAGAACGGAATTCTCGCTATCCAACCGCCAAAAGTGGGCGCAGCATTTCCTGTGCTGGTGCCGCAGGTCGATGCCGACGGTAACGAACGCGCTGGGGTCCGCCTACCCGAGGTCACCGTTCCGCTGGCCACCTACACCGGCTGGAACCTGCGAGACCCTTCGATCGGTGCGCCGGATCAACGAATTGCTTTTGAAGGCTCGTATCTGCCGTTTCCGCGTACCGCCGCCGAAGGAGAGAAGACCGGGGATCTGCGTAAATCAATCGCAGAACGATATTCAGGCCTCGATGATTACAAGGGGCAGTATGCCAGAGCAGTAGATGAGCTGGTTAAACAACGCTGGATTTTGCCGGAAGACCGCGCGACGATGTTACAGAGGGGTCTGCAGGAATGGACCGAAGCGACGAGGTAATTGTACGGCGATACGGACACACGTCCCGAGCGCTCATCGATGGACGGATGACGAGCAACACAAAAACTAACGTTGGGTTCCCTCCAAAGACGCAAGTTCCCTAGAAGTCCTAGGGTGCGAGCGTGCCACCGAACGCAACCAGAGGGCGATATGTGAGTGCTTGTGTAAGTGGAATGAATGTGCACGCTTTAGCAAACTTAATGACACTAAGACCTGTTTCAATGATCCGAACGGCAACGCATTCTGACTTTGGTAGAATGCGTGGCAACCATCCTTGTTGCGCCTGAGACTCGGAAACGGGCGTATATTCATACGAGCACGGGGAGACGATCGAAGCTCCCCTATAGGGGAATTTGGCGATGCAACATGATTCTGCGGCTGCGGGCTCCTTGACGCCAACGATTGTCTTCGAGAACCTGCAAGCGTTTCAGCGGACCTTCGCGCTGAAAGCGGCCATTGAGCTGGACGTCTTCCGCGCCGTCGGCCAGGGGCCGGGTGATGTGGCCTCGATTGCGCGATACACCAAAGCGTCGGAGCGAGGCATTCGCATACTGTGCGACTATCTGGTCGTTGCCGGACTTTTGCAGAAGGTGGAGCGGTGCTACCGGCACACGCCATCCAGTGCGGCGTTCCTGGATCCCACCTCGCCGCACTGCCTGGCCTCGATCGTTGGCTTCCTGTCGCTGCCGGCGCTGCGCGAACCCTACGAACACCTGGCGGACATCGTGCGCACGGGTAGGACTATGCTGCCGGGCGAAGGCACAGTGGAACCGGAGAATCCGGTCTGGGTGGAGTTTGCGCAGAGCATGGCACCGATGATGGCGCCCATGGCGGGGCCGTTAGGGGCCATTGTGCTGGAAGGCCGCAGCGGACCGATGCGTGTGCTCGACATCGCCTGCGGTCACGGATTGTTCGGTATCGAAGTTGCCAAACAGAATCCGCAGGCGCAGGTGATCGGGCTGGACTGGGCGCCGGTGTTGCGGGTAGCGCTGGAAAACGCGCGAAAGGCTGGGGTGCGTGACCGTTACGACATGCTGCCGGGCAGTGCATTCGAGGTGGATTTTGGTGGTCCATACGACGCCGTACTGCTAACCAATTTCCTGCACCACTTCGACGTCGAGACCTGTGTTGGGCTGCTCGAGAAAGTACACCGCTCGCTGCATCCGGGAGGATGCGCAGCGACGCTGGAGTTCGTGCCCAACGAAGACCGCGTCTCACCCCCGATGCCCGCTACTTTCAGCCTGACCATGCTGGCCTCAACTGCAGCGGGCGACGCCTACACGTTCAGCGAGCTATCCGACATGCATACACGGGCCGGTTTTGGCTCGGTCACAGCCCACCCGATTCCGCAAAGCCCGCACACGATTGTCATGGGGCGTGCCTAGGGGGGCGCCGTGTGGGTCTGGCCACCTGTTCCACTTAGCAGCATTCCCTCCACCATAGCCCTACGCCCTTGGGTGATTACCTGCGCTGGATCAAAGCCAAGCTCGGTCCCAGCCCTGCAGTTTCGGCCACCACGTGCGCGGCAGGGGCAACTTGGAGCCGGAGTATCCGTCCTTCTTGCACTATTTCCTACTTGTTGCTCTGCGTTTTTTGCGCGTGCGCATCGTAGAAGCCGCTGATGTCGGTCTCCACCTTCTGCACCAGCTTGCCTCCCATCTTTTCGATCAACTCTCGCCTGTGCTCTTCGCGAATCTGCTGGAACTTCTGCTGTTGCTGCTGATCCAGCAGAGGAGTGACTTTGGCATCGACTTCGTCGCTGATTTGCTTTAACTGCTCGAGCTTCTCCACGGGCTTCAGGGAAGTGTTCTTCTTGAGCTCCTGTAGCTTCGGCAGTTCGCCTTGTAGTATGGGCAGAATCTGCTCCCTCTGGGGTTGCGTCAGCCCCAGCTCCATCGAGAACTGGTTCAACATCGCCTTGACCGGATTGAGGACGAATTGCGGCGAGGGGATCATCTCGTAGTTGGCATAGCCGAATTCGTTGCTGCGCGCGCCGTAGTAGCTGTCGCCCAGCTTGTAGATGGTGATCGAGTACGGATCCTGCGAAACCTTGGTCACTACTTTGCCGCTCTCGATCCTGTAAGGCGTGGTGGCTCCTTGATAGCCGTTGAGCATGGGATTCCCGACGTAGCTGGGCAGGGTCGTGTATTTTCCGATGTGCCAGACAATACTGTCGCCTTCGGGCGTATAACTGACGCTAAATGTGTCGCTGGTGACACTGTTGCGCACCCAGAAAGCTTTGCCGACAATGAAACTTTTTAGTTGGGCGTCACTCAACTGGGTTGCGCCCTTCGCCTTGAGGTCAGCCACCGTCATGCCGCCCGGTGCGTTCTTGCGCGCCTCGGCGCTCGGTGTGTACCAGATGGGCGAGCTCCAGGCGCGCTCCTGACCGGTGAGGGGAACCATGTCCGGTGGCGGAACTCCCGCCTTCACGGCCTGAATCAAAGTCCAGCGCGGGGTGGGAATCTCCAGCACGCGAGCATAGTAGAACGCATGCAGGCTGGGATCGAACTCCGGATCGGTCCAAACGGTTTTGAGTTCAGTCGATCCGACGCTATTCGTGTAAGTGGCGTTCTCAAGGTCAACGGTGCTCTGGATCGCCGGGACTCTACCCGTCCATTTATCGGGCTTGCGGTCGCCGGCCCAGACCACGTCGAAGATCTTCTCAAAGCTCTGCCCGTTCTTAGTCCAGCCTTTGATGATCTGGATCCGGTCAAGATTGCCGGAGGTTGGGTCCTTCACTGCCCAGACGACAAACGTCGGGGCTGTGCCTTTTCCTCCCTGCGGCATTGCCGGCAGATCGGCGCCCATCGGCACGCCATTGGCGTACGACTGGTGCACCCAGTCTTTCGCCTCGAACATATTCTTGTTGAACCCCCAGCCGCCGAAGAAGCGGACCATAATATGAGGACCACTTACGCCGAAGGTCTCCTTGCGGTACATCGCGTCCCAGAGGGACTCGCGCGTGTTCTCCTCAGCCCAAACGCCAGTCAGGCCGCCAGGGTTTTCCAAACGCACATCCAGCGTGCCGAAGGCTAAAACCCCAGCCATGCGCCGGTCGACGGTTCCATCGATTTGAGCGTGACCTCCGTAGAAGTTGTCATGGCGGTAGGGGCTGCCAGTGTTATGCGAATCGGAGCCACCCGCCATGCCGAACTTGTAAGGGTTGTAGCCGCGAACATCCTGCATGGTGATGCCGTCCTTCAGAGCCTGACGCCCATAGCTACCTTGAATGCTGTCGATGCGGCCAATGGTGGGCCCCAGGCCGAGGAGACCTGAGGACAACTCGTAGCTGGCGAACTCATCGTTGGGAGACAGCAGGGGATGGGTTTCCGATTGTCCCTTGATCTGCTTGATCTCGACCAGACGCTCGTTGCGATCGCGCGAGGCTGCCCAAGCTGCATCGATAGGACGGCCATAGCTGTCCAGATCGATCGGATACATCCAGCCACTACTCAGGTTGGCATTGTGCGAGATAGCGAGCAGTTCATTACCCGCCTTACGTTGCGCGTCCATCCATTTCCACAGGTCCTCAGGGTGCCACGAGTCGAGAGCACTGTAGGGCATTTCCGGTAGGTGTGTGCAATCCCGGAAAAAGATATTACGGTGCAGATTGACGTTGTTGTTTTGCGACGTGTATTCGTAAGAACAGAAGGCGGTGAACTTGCCGGGATGGTTGTTCTGCTCGGCGATTTTGACGTTTTCCTTCCAGATCGAGCCCGCCACCTCCGGAGTCATAAACGCCTTCACGGGAGGTTTGCTTAACATGCCCACGAGATACGTGAATGCCCTCTGAATCTCATCCTGGTTATTGGGGTCTTTGAGAATGAGAGGTTGTGCCTCGGGAATCTTGCTCACGGCTGATCCCGGTGTGTTCGCTGCTTTCGTCACGCCCACATATTCCGAGTGGTCGGTCACGCCCATGAAGTCCATGGGCGTCTCGATCTTGATGTCGTAGCCCAGAGGGTGCTTGATGGTCTGGCCCTGCGCGTACTTCAGCGCCTCGTCGGGGCCAGTGATGCGGTAGCCCATAAGCCAGGCGTCCACCGACCAACTGGTGTGGATGTGTTCCTCACCGAAGTAGGCGTTGCGGTCGGGATTGCGCTCGACGCGTTCCTCGGCAGGGGCAGCCTGGCCCGCTTGTTGCCCCTGTTCCGGTGCCTGAGACTTCTTACAGGAACTCAGCGCGCCCACCAAGAGCGTAAACGCCAAGGTCGTTGTGACTGCTACGTTCCGCTTCATCGTTATCCTCTTTCTCTAGTGACCGAAGTCGCCACCGTTGGACGTGGGGAACGGCTATCATCAGAGAATCTGCCGTCTGTAGGGACAAGCGTTGCAGAGTATCTTTCTCCCAAGCGCAGACCGCTAGTTTACATTGAAACTGAGTAAGTGTCCGCCTCTTCAAGACGGCCTTAGTACCTGGGCAAAACAATACCTTCGCTTTGCAGAGCATCAACGAGAGGGAACAGCAACAATGCATCCTAGAACTCGTGACGAGGAGCCGATAGTGACGTAGGTCAGATGCTGGCGTGATCAGCCGACCCTAGGTGGAATGGGCAAGGGCAGAGTGGTTTTCAAAGACTCCGCCTTTGTACAACAGACCTTGGCCGGAGGGACCGAATGATCGAGTAATGGGTTTCGGGTTTCGGCTCACCGAAGATTCGACAGTTCTGGTCGGATTGTCGGCTAATCGAAACTGATCGGGGGAGTCGCTCAAGTACTTCCTCTCAAGGTCCGGAACCGGTAGGTGGGAAGGAAAAGTGGGCGCGAGCGGCTAGCCAGTGATTTCAATCGCAACCAGTGATGAGACTCGAAAACGGTATCCCAGCCGCGTACGTGCAGTGGGCTTGGTATAAGCACTCTCAGACTGGACTACGATGCGGGGGTTGGCTTACCGGATTCGAGAGGGAAAATACTCATTCGACTCGGATTTGCTCATCTTTGAAATACTTGCTGTCGTCTTCGCCACCGAGGTTGAAGGAGTTTGTCTCCGTCGCAAGGCCGTTCACTACGCTGGTAATAACGTAGGAGCAGCCCGACCAGTGTGCCTCTGCCAGGTCGGTCTGTGACCAGCGCGCCGGGTGATCAGGATGGGAATGGTAGAAGCCTACGATATCCTGCCGCTGCGCCCGTGCTTCCCGCTGGATACGCACGAGTTCGCGCGGATCGATTGCATATCGGTTATGCAAGGAGTCAGAACGCTGGTTTCGACAGAGCACGATGGTTTGGACATGCTTCACGCCATCGTCCCTGAGTTGTCCCAGCAGTACGCCGCAGCATTCGTGTGGGTAACTTTCCTCGCCATGGCGGCGAAGTTGTTCCCATTCTGATTTACCAATCCTTAGTGCCATGCTTGGTTTTGTGGTTAGAAGTCGTCCCAGAAGCTCTCGCTCAGATATCGGTCGCCTGCGTCGGGAAACACAGTCACGATGACCGCTCCGGACTCGGCCTTCTCGGCTACGCGAAGGCAGGCAGACATCGCCCCAGATCCCGAAATGCCCGCCAGCAGGCCTTCTTCCCGTGCAAGCCTTTTCAGCGTGGCGTATGCGTTTTCGGTGCTGACCCAAAGTTCCTGATCGGCGATTGTGGGATCGTAGATCTTCGGCACAATGGAACCTGTCATGTGCTTGGCACCTTCGATGCCATGGAACGGCGAATCGGGCTGTACCGAGATGCAGCGAATGTGACGGTTGAGCTCCTTCAGCTTTCGCGATGTCCCGACAAATGTGCCACTGGTTCCGAGCATCGCCACGAAATGCGTTATGCGCCCCTCCGTTTGTTGCCAGATTTCTTCTGCGGTGCCGCTGTAATGCGCCCTCCAATTTGCGTCGTTGGAGTATTGGTCCGCATAAAAGTACTTATCTGGCTGCGCGGCGGCGAGGCTGCGTGCCTTGCGAATGGCACCGTCCGATCCTTCGGCCGGGTCGGTAAAAACGATCTCCGCACCGTATGCGAGGATCGTGCGCTTACGTTCCTCCGAGACGTTGCGAGGTATACACAAGGTCACGCTGAAACTATATGCGGCTCCCAGCATCGCGTAGGCGATCCCCGTGTTGCCGCTGGTGGAGTCCAGCAGGGTCTTGTGCGAGCCAAGCTTGCCTTCAGCGAGAGCCTCAGCCACGATATTCGCAGCCGGGCGATCCTTCACTGAACCACCAGGATTCGCCCACTCCGCCTTGGCAAGTACCTCCACACTTGACAGGCCTCGTGTCAGCCTCTCAAATCGCAGCAGCGGCGTGTTGCCGATTCGCTCGGGAGTGCTCATGCCCAGCGAGCGATGTACGTAGGCGAGCTTCTTGCCGGATTGTCCCATGACTCGATTGGATGAAGAAGATTAGCTAGGGGATGTTGAATATAGATGAAACGCCTGGAGGCGCTTTTGTCAACTTCAAGACGCGATAGGCTGTTATAATCCGCGCCAAATCCCAAACCCAGGTGAAAGTGATGAAATCGGTCCTCACGCCTTTAGAATTCCTGGCGCGGAGCGCCGGCGTTTACCCTTCATGTACCGCTGTGGTGGATGGCGGCCGCCGCTTGACGTATCGGGAATTTCAGCAACGTGTGCACTCGCTCGGGGCAGCCCTTCAGCAGGCGGACATCGGCGCAGGAGATCGTGTTGCCGTGCTGGCGCGCAACAGTCTGTTGGTCCTGGAAGCTCACTTCGCAGTTCCCCTGATCGGAGCCATCCTGGTCATGCTCAACATTCGCCTGCAACCTGCCGAGCTGGCGACCATCCTGAACCACAGCGGCGCAAAGATTCTAATGGGCGATGATCTGATCTCGCCAATGCTCACAATTGCCGGTGAGGTTCCCAGAGTCAAACGCATCGTGTCCAACTACGACGAGTTCCTGGCCAAAAACGGCTCGACTGTCGTGCCGCATCAGGTCGCTGAAGATGATGTCCTCTCCATCAATTACACCAGCGGCACCACCGGCGCCCCCAAAGGTGTGATGTACACACATCGCGGCGGCTATATCAATGCCATCGGCGAGGTGGTCGAGCACGGGCTTAGCAATCGCTCCGTCTATCTCTGGACACTGCCGATGTTTCACTGCAATGGCTGGTGCTTTCCGTGGGCAGTCACCGCTGTGGGAGCGCGGCACATTTGCTTGCCTGAGGTCAACGCCAGTCTCGCGCTTGACCTGATCGAGAAGGAAGGTGTTACCCATCTTTGTGGCGCGCCTGTAGTCGTGCGCACTTTGACTGAATACTGCTCGCAGCGCGGCATTCGCTTCCATTCCGGGTTGAAGATGGTGACTGCCGCTGCGCCACCACCCCCAGCAGTAATCCGTGCGGCTGAGGAAGTCGGGATTGAGATCGCTCACGTTTATGGTCTCACGGAAACCTACGGGCCGCATTCCGTATGTGCCTGGCACACCGAGTGGGACCGTGAACCGCTGGAGAAACGCGCGCAGCTCAGGGCGCGACAGGGTGTTCCTTATGTAGTTGCCGGCACTGACATGCGAGTAGTGGATGAAGAAATGCGCGACGTTCCAGCTGATGGCCGAACCATGGGAGAGGTCGTGATGCGCGGCAACAACGTCATGCTTGGTTATTACCGGGAGGCTGAAGCCACCGAAGCCGCCTTTCGCGGCGGGTGGTTTCATTCTGGCGATCTCGCAGTCATGCATGCTGATGGCTATATCGAAATACGCGACCGGGCCAAGGACATCATCATCTCAGGAGGAGAAAACATTTCCTCTGTAGAGGTGGAGCGCGTGTTATACGAGCATCCTGGCGTCTTGGAAGCGGCCATCGTCGCCCGTCACGACGACAGGTGGGGAGAGGTACCGCACGCTTATGTGCTGCTGAAAGAGGATTCGGCCGCCACGGCAGAGGAACTGATCGAATTCTGTCGCTCGCGGCTGGCGCACTTCAAGTGTCCAAAGGCGGTACACTTTGGTCCGTTGCCTAAGACTTCCACCGGGAAAATTCGCAAGAACGTGCTGCGGGCCCAATCGCATGCAGCTGCGGAAGGAGCGTAAATTCATGTCGTACCAGAACATCTCGGTCGAAACCGAAGGCGCAATCGCAATCGTCACTCTCAATCGCCCGCAGCGGCGCAACGCACTGTCGCTACCGCTGATGACCGATCTTATCGAAGCCCTCAACGAAATCGGACGCGACCGCTCGCTACGTGTAGTAATTCTGGCCGCAGAGGGAAAAGTTTTTTGCTCGGGACACGACCTCAGCGAGATGGTCGGTCGCGATATCAACGAGTACCGCGAAATTTTTGACGTCTGCACCGAGCTGATGAATCGTATCCAGAGTATCCCGCAACCAGTGATCGCCCAGGTGCAAGGCATTGCCACCGCGGCTGGCTGCCAGCTGGTGGCAACATGCGATCTTGCCGTTGCCTCCGACCAGGCTGCGTTTGCCACACCCGGGGTCAAGATCGGTCTATTCTGCACCACGCCGATGGTTGCCCTCAGCCGTGCGGTTGGCCGCAAACGCGCGTTGCAGATGCTGATGACCGGTGACATGATCGACGCGCTCACCGCGGTCGAGTGGGGACTGGTTAACATCGCTGTTCCTGCCCTCGAACTCGAGGGGCAGACACGGAAATTGGCGGCTCGTATA
>CAZDYZ010000947.1:0-8726 GCA_964509525.1 uncultured Acidobacteriaceae bacterium | reverse complement strand
CTTACCGCGATAATGTATTCTGTCGAGCAAGACTGCCGACTTTTTGATCACACAAGAGCTGAAGTTAAGCGGCGTCCTGCAATTCGGATTCTTTCCGTTCTCTGTAAGGGCCCAATGTAGGAGGTGGTCAAAGGAGCCACCTCCTATGTCTTCGCGAAAGCAGTCACCCGCCTCTGGGAGCCCTTGTGCGCTCCCCACTGTCCCTGAACTGGAGCAATCGAAGACGGCCGTGCTCAACAGCTTGGCATCCGTGCATTCTCGTCGGGCCTACGAACATGCAATCGATGATTTCATCGCTTGGTATTGCTCGGAGGCTCGACTTGGGTTTAATCGGGTTGTTATGTTGCGATACCGCTCGTTCCTGGAGCGGCGCTCGCTTTCGTCAGCCACGATCAATCTTCATCTGTCCGCCATCCGACGCCTGGCCGAAGAGCCTGCGGAGAGTGGCTTGTTGAGCGCAGAATTGGCAATCGAAGTCCGGCGAGTCAAGGGAGTCAAGCGCCTCGGTCGGAGGATTGGCAATTGGCTGACCGGTGATCAGGCCCAAGCTCTATTGACTGCGATTTCTGTACGGACCCTTCGGGGGAGGAGAGATGCCGCATTGGTTGGGCTGCTGCTCGGGTGCGGGTTGCGCCGATCTGAAGCCGTGAGCCTGCGATTGGATCAATTGCAGCGGAGGGAGGACCACTGGGTCATTGTGGACTTGGTTGGCAAAGCCGGCCGGCTGCGAACGGTTCCTGTGCCGGATTGGTGCAAGGACTTGATCGATGTTTGGCTCCGTGATTCACAAGTAACTGATGGCAAAGTATTCAGGCGAATCGCGAAACACGGTGCGGAGCTGGGCGGCGGGGTGACAACCGACGTTGTCTGGTATGCGGTAAGACGATACGCCAAGAAAATCGGCATTGACCATCTCGCACCTCATGATCTTCGTCGCACTTGTGCCCGCCTTTGTCATGGCGCTGGAGGCGAACTCGAACAGATTCAGTTCTTGCTCGGCCACGCGTCAGTTCAAACGACCGAACGGTACATCGGATGCAGACAGAAGTTCAGGGAAGCGGTCAATGCCGATTTCGAATTTCGCTCGTGAGGACGGGATGATAATCCCGTTTATCAAGTAGGAGATAACAACGGGCAGGCGCTGTATCACAGCGGCTTGAGGTGGTCAGCAGCCGACAAAGACTCACAAGCTTTAGCTAACTCCGCCCGGCAAACTTTCCCCGGCTAATCGGCTGGCCATTGCCTGTGCCCGCAGCGTCAAACTTGGTGATGCGGCCCTCAGGATCCCGCACACAGTTGTAATTCACTCCGTTCGCGTCAACGTAGATTTCTCGATCGTGCCTTTCCGGGCTGAGCCGTCGACAGTCGGGATCTGGGTACCCTGGTAGGTGACGGGGCGGGGCGTTCGCGCTGGCGATCGACCCTCGATCACGCTATGGCGTGATTTCGAAGGCGACGCCTCTGCCGTACGCTCCCCCTCCGCTTGCTGTGCCGTAAACGTTCCCGTTCGCGTCGAGGATCACGCTGCCATATGGGTACGCCCCATCGATGCCGCCGGTGAAATCGTGAAGCGAAGTATATGTCCAGCCGTCATTTGAGGGCGATAGCTTGAAGACGGACCCATATCCATAGGCGCCGGCACCGACTGTTGTGCCATATAGATTCCCAGCGCCATCCATCAGCAGCGTGTCCACAGGTCCTTCGCCACCAGAGAAGCTGTAGAGGTTAGTTAGCGTCCAACCGCCGCTGGAAGCCGTTAGCTCAAACGCCGTGCCTCCTCCGTTCGTGCCGGCTTGCATTGTGGTTCCATAAAGGTCGCCCCTGTTGTCGAGGATCAAACCTCCATCGGGGAACCCTCCGTCGCTTGCTCCCTGGAAGCTGTAGAGGATGCTTAGCACACCTGAAAGCGTGGCCCTGTAAACGACGCCCCACCCGGCCGCTCCACCCGCTGATGCGGTGCCATAGAGATTGCCGGCATTGTCCAAGGTCACTCCGCTATAAGGGTACGCGTAGAAGATTGGGTCGTTCCCTCCGGCCGTTCCGAAATTCCACAGAACGCGCTCGGTCCAACCTCCGCCCGACGGGCTTAGCTCAAAGATGACGCCACAACCGGGAACTAGCCCGGTGCCGCAGAATCCGAGATAGGAGCCGGAGCCGCCGATAGGGGTCGTGCCGTACATATTCCCCTGTTGGTCGAAGACCAAATCGGCCGATTGAGGGTATGCCCCATCGGATATCGCGAACGAATGCAGCACGGTCTCTCTCCATGAACACAAGATTGAGGCGCAGAAGTTTGGAGGTGGGCTTAGCTTGAAGACCGTGCCGCATCCTACCCCGACGACCGGAGGGCAGAAACTCGTCCCCCCCACGTTCGTCGTGCCGTAGAGGTCACCGTCCGGGCCGATGATTACTCGGGCCTCGGGATTAGCTCCGTCGGGCTGCCCGGAGAAAGCATACAGCGCCTCAAAGGTCCAGCCGGAGCTGTGATGTGAGAGCTTGAAGATAGTTCCAGCTCCCCCGTTGCCACCATAAGCGGCCGTACCATACAGATTCCCAGCCCGGTCCATCGTCAAGCCGGCCCAAGGGTTTGCTCCATCTCCTCCGGCGGTGAAACTGTGAATTACGTCGAAGGGTTGGGCGTGTGCAGTTTGGGTTGCGATGCCGACGCACGCCAGCATGACGAGCACGAGAACCGCTAATCGTTGCGGATTGATTCTGAACATATCAACTCTCCTTTTGAGTTTCTTGTGGGAGCGGTTGTAGTTGAAGCCAATCGTCCGCAGAACTGACACGACAGCATTGCCTATTGGTGCGCAGCGGCCAAACCTGACGCTCAGATCGGCGCGTAATCGTTGCTTGCCTGCCAACAAGTCACGCTCCCCAGCGGGTACACGGCAATCCCCTCGTCCGTTTGAATCAACTGGACGCCCAGTGGCAAGTTGAGCTCAAAATAGGGATAAGGCAATTGCTGTGGATTCTGTTGTTCTAGCTTGGCCACTTCGTTGATCCACCAGCGGCACCATTCGCCCTGCCCCCAAGTGGACTTGTTCGTACCGCTACCGGAATCCGCCTCGACGTAGGTGTAGAGCCACAGGCCAACCGGCCAAGGGGGAGGTAGGTTCATGGGAATCAGCGACACGGTGAATTCGTATACGGTGATGGGCTGCCCTTGGACGTGAAGCGTAAGCGTCGCAAAGTTGACGGGCTGACCGGTTTGAGGAAGGACTCCCTGCTGGGCAAGGGCAGTGATTGTTAGCAACAGAACAAGCGGCAGCAATAGAGGCAGAGTCTTCATCCTGTTCGTCTTCAGTTGGCTAACACTGGCTGCCATGCCTGACAGAATGGTTATTGGCGTAATCGTCCTTCGGAGCGTCATACCGCCTCCTTTTCGGACGTGACTCTGCCGCGATTTGCGTTAGCCTTCCATACCGGGCGTCTGACTTTCGAAGGACTTTTGCATGACCTGCTGTAAGCTGCGTATTTTCATGCACTTCTCCAGGCTCTAGATTTCACGGACAACGCCGTCAGCCGGTGCTAAACTTCCTCAGCTCCCAAGTCGGTATGGCAACTCCGGCCGAGTCACGCCAGCAAGTTCTGTTCGCCGAGTTCCGACTCGACCTGCGAACGGGTGAGTTGTGGCGTGACGACGAGAAGATGGCCTTGCCTAATCAGTCCTTCCAAATTCTGAGTGCGCTGCTGGAACAACCGGGACAGTTGGTTACGCGGGAAGAGTTGGTCAAGCGGCTGTGGGATTCGGACGTCTTTGTGGATTTCGAGGGCAGCCTGAACAAGGCCATGAAACGGCTGAGGGATAGTCTTGACGACTCGGCCGAGGCGCCGAAATTCATCGAGACACTGCCGCGGCGCGGCTATCGCTTTATTGCTGCGGTGGAGGGAATTCAAGCGCCAGCTGAATCCGCCAGTCTTATCGGTAGGAAGATTTCGCACTATCGCGTGCTGGAGGTCATCGGCGGCGGGGGCATGGGACTCGTCTATAAGGCTGAAGACATAAAGCTGGGCCGTCCGGTGGCAGTAAAGTTCCTGCCGGAAGAAGTGGCCCATGATGCTGTTGCTTTGCACCGCTTTGAGCGGGAAGCGCAGACCGCATCGGCGTTGAACCATCCCAACATCTGCACCGTCTACGAGATCGACGAATACGACGGCCAGCCCTTCATCGTGATGGAGCTATTGGAGGGCGAGACGCTGCGCGATCGCCTGCGCCGCACTGACCACAAGGGTCTTCCACTCAGTCAAGTGCTGGATATCACTGTTCAGATCTGTGCCGGCCTGCAGGCGGCACACGACAAAGGAATCATTCACCGTGACATGAAGCCGGCCAACGTCTTTCTGACAGACGCCGGACAAGCAAAGATTCTGGATTTTGGATTGGCGAAGTTGGTTGGCTCGGCTGGCGAGATTCAGCTCGATCCTCGCGCCCCAGCTGCCGTGCAGCCACATGCCCGACCGTTGTCGTTGGACAAAACTCTTACGGGAACCGGCGTCGCCATGGGCACCGCCGGATACATGTCCCCGGAGCAGGTCCGTGGAGGGAAGCTGGATGCGCGCAGCGATATCTTCTCGTTTGGGCTGGTGATCTACGAGATGGCGACCGGACGGCGCGCCTTCGCCGGCGAGACAGCGGCGGTTGTGCATAGTGCCATCCTGAATAACTCGCCCGTCCCGATGCGAGAGCTGAACTCCCAACTCTCGCCGAGGCTGGAAGGAGTCATCAA
Source organism: uncultured Acidobacteriaceae bacterium (assembly GCA_964509525.1). Taxonomy (GTDB): domain Bacteria; phylum Acidobacteriota; class Terriglobia; order Terriglobales; family Acidobacteriaceae; genus Bog-257. The sequence goes on along the minus strand of CAZDYZ010000947.1, from coordinate 3,993 downwards.
CAGAGCGCTGGAGAAGGATCGAGAGCAGCGTTACCAAACCTGCGCAGAACTGGGAGCTGATCTTCGAAGCTTACAGCAGCCTGCCTCTACGCGATGGCGTACGTCGCCGTTGATGCTAATCGGTGTTGCCGCTGCCGTTCTTTGTGCCATCGCCTTCTTCCTTATTCGCTCCAGGTTGGGAAAGCCGGAGCCGGCGAAGGAGATTGTGCAGCGGCAACTCACTGGCAACACCAGTGACAATCCCGTGCTCCGCGCCGCGATCTCGCGCGATGGGAAATACCTCGCCTACACGGATAAGGACGGCATCTCAATCCAGCAGATTGAGAATGGGGACACCCAAAACCTGACGGGGACCGTTGGGCTGGTGGTCAACGATTGGTTTCCCGATGGCCTGCGCCTCTTGGTGGTGGACGATAAAGATGATCTTTGGACTCTATTCATGGTTTCCGGGGAGAAGCACAAACTCTCTTCCGGCGTGTACGAGGCTGCCCTGTCTCCGGATGGATCGCAGATCGCTTTTTTGCGGGAGCTAAACGGACGTGAACTGTGGACGATGCCGGCGGCGGGAGGAGATCCGCAGATGCGGTTTGCAGTCGGCGACAATCGTTATCTACTGGACGCCGCCTGGTCTCCGGAGGGCAAGTCAGTCGCGTACATTCGAGGCGGCAGAAGAGTCAATGACCCTGCCACTCTTGAAACAAGGAACTTGGAGGGAGGTAAACCCAGGGTCTTGCTGACGGATCCGAATCTGTCAATTGGAGGTGATAACGTCCTCAGGTGGCTTGCTGATGGACGGATCGTGTTCGGACGTACACGTTATGCTAGCCTCACTGAATCTGACGTCTGGGCAATCTCTTTTGACCCAAGCAGGGTCGGGCAGCCCGTCCGGCTCACGAACACTACAGGAATGTACGTTGAGTGGTTGAGCGCGAGTGCAGACGGGAAACGACTGGCGATTAGTTTCGCACGCCAATCCGGAACAGTAGTTGTTGCCAACTTGAATAGGAGCGGTGACAGGCTGGGAATGCCCTATCGCCTCACCAACGACTCCTGGGACAACCTGCCCGCGGTCTGGGCGCCCGACAGCGAAATGGTGTTCTATAACTCGAGCCGCGAAAAGCAAGGCGATTCAACCAGCAACATTTATAAGCAGCGCCTTTCGTCGGACTTGGCAGAGTTATTCTTCTCCGGTGCGGATAAATGTTCGATGGAGGGACTAAGTGGGGATGGCAAGTGGGCAATCGTCATGGCCAATCGGAGCGTGCCAGGTAAGTGGCGATTGCTCCGCGTTCCCGTATCCGGTGGCACACCGGAAACGGTCCTTGTCCCCCGCGGTTTAGCGAGAGTCCGCTGTGCGATTGCAGGGTCTCGTATCTGCGTCCTTTCCGAGGACATTGATAAGAAGAGGGTTTTTTCCGATGTGGACCCTGTTCGGGGGCGATTGCAGGAGTTGGCAAGAGTGGATGTTCGCGAGGAGAATCGCAACCCGCGCTGGGACCTTTCTCCGGACGGAAGCAAGATCGCGCTGGTTGAGAATCTCGCTGATACCGTGCGGGTGCTGGACTTGCAAAGTAAACAAGTTCAAGTGATTCATCCCGTGCCCCCGCAGCTAGGACTGCAGTATCCGGCTTGGTCGGCCGATGGAAAACGGCTTTTCGTCTCTGCGAATCCCGATGAAAAAGGCAGGCTGCTTGAGATGGACCTGGAAGGTCATACCCACCTCCTTCTAGAAAACAAACGCGGGGCGTGGATCGGCCACCCTCTTCCTTCGCCCGACGGGAAGCGTCTCGCCTACGTCTATGGCTTTCATGAAGCTAACGTGACGCTGCTCGAACATTTCTGATTCTGCGAAATCTGTACGCAGAATGTCTGGCGGTTTGCGTACATGATGTCGATCCTAACATTGCCTACAGACAAGCCCAAGGCCGAGCTCTCATTAAGACAACCTGCGGTAACTCCCCGGACATCGGCTAGTGTTTGCGAATGCTTTTCTTTCATCTGGCCGTATAACGCCCAACCCGCGGATGTGCTTGCGTGCACGGTCCAGAGGTCGGCTTCGGGAAACTTTCAGAGTTCCGCCGCGCGTAAGTGACGGGCCGGCTTTGACCCATTTGTTTACGCCTAAAATGAGACGAGTGACAATCCCACGACCAGAAGCTGGCCTTCACCGCTGCGCTCTTTCGATCCACGCCCTATGCAACGCTCAAGAGGGCACAACCGGAGTACAATGCTCCCCGTTTCGAAGTCAAAAAGGAAAACTCGCATGCAATGGGTAGAACTGCTGCTCGTTTGCTTGTTAGCTGTTAACACACTCGCGCAATCATCTGATTCTTTGTCCGAGCACTCTCCTCCCCCCACTCGCCGGGTCAGCGCGCAGGAAGTGCTCCACGGGGTTACAGTTACGGATCCGTACCGCTGGTTGGAGGATCAAAACAGCCCCGAAACCCGGGCGTGGATTGACGCGCAAAACGCTTACACCCACAAGCTGCTGGATGCTTGGCCGGGACGGCCGGCGCTGGAGAAACGGCTAACCGAATTGCAGAAGGTGGAAAGTATCCATTCGCCGGTTGAGCGCAACGGCCGGTTCTTCTACCGCAAGCGTATGGCTGACCAGGAGCAATACGTTATTCAACTGCGCGAAGGACTCGCCGGCAATGAAAAGGTGCTGTTCGATCCGAATCCGCTGAGCTTCGACCACTCCACAAACGTGGATATTTTCGACGTCACAAATAATGGCAAGCTAATGGCGTACGCTATTCGACAGGGCGGCAAGGACGAGACCGAAGTCCGAATCATGGATGTCGATACTCGGCACGAACTGGCTGATTCTCTTCCTGCGGCGCTTTATTACGATTTCTCGTTCCTACCAGACGCGAGCGGGTTCTATTACTCCACCATGATTGATGACGGGCCGCGCGTGCGCTTCCATAAGCTGGGTACCCCGGTTACTTCCGATAGGGAGGTCTTCGGAAAGGGCTATCAGAAGGAGGCCATCGTTGTCGGCGACCCCACGCTCGACGGACACTATCTCGTCATTCAGGTCTTGCATGGCTCCGCTGCAGATAAAACAGAGATCTGGCTGCAGGACTTGGTTAAGAAAGGTCCCATCGTTCCGCTGGTAACAGGCGTCGATGCGCGATTCCTCGCTTTTCCGGGAGGCGACCAGCTTTTTGTGCAGACAAACTGGAAGGCGCCGCACGGCCGTGTCCTGGCTACGAATCTCGCTGAGCCCACCGCGCCGGATCAGTGGCGCGAGGTTGTTCCCGAGAACGAAACTGCAATCGACAGCGTTAATCTTGCCGACGGCAAGATTCTGGTGAGTTATATCAAGAACGCCAGTTCGCAGGTGAAGGTTGTCAGCGCCGACGGCAAACCCACCGGAGAGCTGAGCTTCCCCGAGCTTGGTTCTTCCGAGGACATTCAGTCGCGCTGGGACTTACATAACGTATTCCTTTCTTTTTCGTCCTTCGCCAATCCGCCCACGGTTTACCGCTACGATGTCGCTTCACGACAGCAGACGGTTTGGGCGCGCCCGGCAGTCCCGGTGGACAGTGCAAATTTCGAGGTAAAGCAGGTTTGGGTTACCTCCAAAGACGGCACCAAGATTCCTATGTTCCTGGTTTATTCCAAAGGCCTGAAGCTGGATGGCGCTCGTCCCACGGTCCTGACCGGCTACGGCGGTTTCGTCGTCAGCAATACTCCCGACTTCAGTTCCAGCGCAATCTTGTTCGCCGAGCGTGGAGGCGTTTATGCCCTAGCCAATCTGCGCGGTGGCGGTGAGTTCGGCGAGGCCTGGCACAAGGCCGGTATGCGCGACAAGAAGCAGAACGTGTTTGACGACTTTATTGCAGCGTCGGAATGGCTGATCCAAAATAACTATACTCAGCCATCAAAGCTGTCCATCCTGGGTGGTAGTAACGGTGGGCTGCTGTTCGGAGCGGCCCTCACCCAGCATCCCGAACTCTACCAGGCGGTGGTCTGCTGGCATCCGCT
>CAZDYZ010000946.1:0-1977 GCA_964509525.1 uncultured Acidobacteriaceae bacterium | reverse complement strand
GGGTCGTCGTCCTATCACTTTGCCCGGCTGTTCCAAGCTTATGTCGGAGAGACACCGTTCGAATTCCTTCGGCGTATACGCTTGGTGACGGCACTTCGCATGCTTCAGGAGGATGCCGACGTGAGTGTTACGGAAATCGCGTTGAGCGTCGGTTATGACACCTCGGCGGCATTCAACAAATCCTTTCAAAAGACTCTGGAAATGACCCCCAGCAATTTTCGCAATCTGGGAAAAGAACGGCAGGACGAGGTGATCTACGATCTCAGCCGTCCGAGATTACTAAAGGAGGTCGCCATGAACTTGTCAGCTGAATTCGAGCCGGTCAATCGTCCGTTAACCCACTACGTCTTCCTCGAGAAGCACGGGCCTTTCGCTGAAGTTGCGCCGCCGCTCTGGAATGACCTGATGCCCCTGCTCGGGAAGCTTGATCAGCAGCAGGTACGCGAGTACCTGGGCTTAAGCGGAATTGATAAGAGCAAGACTGGTGAAGACACAATGATTTACCAGGCGGGAGTTGCCCTGGCCCAAGAGCCGGCCAAGCTCCCTGACGGACTCCACCACAGAGCCATCAAAGCTGGTAAATATGCTCGCTTCCTATTGATCGGGCCTTACTCGCACATCTGGATGGCATTCGATCGCATCTTCAAGACGTTGTCGGAGAAGTCCATGGCCGTGCGTCCGGAATTCTGCATTGAAAATTATCTGAACGATCCGCGAGTGACTCCCGAAGACCAACTGCAAACTGAGTTGCTGGTTCCAATTGCCTAAGCGGCTTATGTCAGTCGCTACAAGAGGCCAACCGCGAACGCCACGAAGGTGCACGAAGAGTTTCTGAGTTCTGATGTTTCCTTCGTGCTACGTGCACGCCAAGCTGCTGGACCGCGGCGCCGGCGAGGGTGAACAGCCAATGCACAGTTCTCAATCGGGATCTTGATTGAGATAGATCTTGTTGCCGTAGAGGTCCTCCATCATGACCCCGGTTCCGTAGGGCATGGCTCTTGGTGCTCCTATGAACCGCACGCCCCGACGTGTGAGTTCGTCGTATTCCCGCTTGCAGTCATCGGTACTGAGGCTGAAAAGCGGCTGCCCTGCCGCCTGGCGACCGACGAGAGCTTTTTCCTCCTCGGTCCGGGCCGCCTCCAAATTCAGGGACACTTCTTCATTGTCCGGCGCCTGAACGAGGAGCCAACGGTAATCTCCCAGCAACTTGTCCTCTGCCACCTTGAATCCGAGCTGGTCGACATAAAACCGCCGTGCCTCTTCCTGATCCGATACATAAACCTTAAACAGCGTCAACTTTTTCATTCCTTCTCCTCCTAGGCAGTAGCGCCTGCTACGTCAGAAGAAACATATCTGCGATTCGCGACTCGATTGCGCACAGCCATGAAGAACTCGTTGTGTTGCAGAAACAGAGTTTCGTACCTCCGAACAGGCAGCCAGCTAACTAGCCAAGCGAGACCAACTTCCGCAGACAATCCTAGAATGGAGGCATATCGGGTTTGTCAAAAACTTGTTAGAAGGTTGGAGAAACGCAGACGGCGACGGGCTTCAGTTACCCTTTTACGCGATAGCATAAACAAAGCTTGCTGGACGTACTGGGCCGCCAGAAACCAGTCCGCGTCGGCCAGGAAGGCAACGATAAGAATTATTGGGCTCGCACTGCACGGAAAATTTCGTCGAGGCAGAACCACTCGGGTGTCCACTGCGAGGGCGGAACGTTTTAGGCTGTTACCACTGCCTTGGCAGTCTTCTCATCTTTTTGGGCTTGCGCCAATAACTTCCGCAAGATGCGAATCCCACGATCAACGTGCTTCTCCTGCACCTGGAACGGCGGAAGGAAGCGCAGCACGGTGTCTTGTGTAACATTGATCAGCAGACCGTTGGCCAGTGCTCCTTCCAGAATAGGCTTGCCGGGGATCTTCAGCTCCAGCGCCTGGATCGCACCCACACCGCGGACTTCGGAGGCGATTTCAAACT
>CAZDYZ010000945.1:0-2898 GCA_964509525.1 uncultured Acidobacteriaceae bacterium | reverse complement strand
GACCAGCTGCAGCTGCGGGCGGGCGATGGTGCGCCGATGCCGGTATGCCAGCCGGGCAAGAACTGCAACAACGACCAGCTGCAACTGCTGGCGGGCGATGGTGCGCCGATGCCGGTGTGCCAGCCGGGCAAGAACTGCAATAACGATCAGGTGGCGTCACTATAGTGCTATAGAAGACGTTCCCGTTATGGCGTTCTTTCCCATTTCGCAGGCCGGAGGATTGTTTTAGACAACTGCTAGTAACTGGCAAGAAAATCATGCTTGCTTAGCGTCTCTTTCAGGGATATGCTTCTCGTGGACGCTCATGCACTTACGCCCGATAGACTATGTGTTATGGTTTTCGGCTCCCGCCATACAGCTGGGCGTGCTGGTGGCGATGTACAGGCGAGGGCTGCAACGCGACTACCCGTACTTCTTCAATTACACAATACTCCAGGTGGTAAGTGACCCTGTTCTTTTCGTAATGCAGCGGTACTCCTACACCCTGTATTACTATAGCTACTGGTCGTCGGGCGCACTTATTGCTGTAGTCTCCTTCGCTGTCTTATATGAAATCTTCCTGAACGCGTTTCGCCCCTACGAAGCTTTGCGCGACCTGAGCGTCATCCTGTTCCGTTGGTCGGCGTTGGTGATCCTCCTGGTCGCTGGCATGTGGTTATTCACCTCTGGTCATTCAGCTGAAGACGGATCGATTAAGAACGCCATTTTTCTCGCAGGGCGGAGTGTTCGCATGATGCAATGCGGGTTGGTCTTCTTTCTCCTGTTGTTTAGCGAATACCTAGGCATCTCCCGACGAAATCTCTTGTTCGGTATTGCGCTGGGTTTTGGCTTGTTTGCCTCAGTAAGTATGCTCGTCGTTTCTGGCATGTCGCACGTTGGAGTGATACATGTCTCCGTTTTGCGCTGGATTAATAGCGGTTCCTATAACCTTGCAGCCCTGATCTGGCTCGGATACACCATACTGGCGCCGTCACGAAGCAGCGATCTTGCCGAGGTGCGTTCCAAAGACTGGAATTATGCTCTGGAAGACGCTCGCGTTCCAGCCACTGCTGATAGTTTGCTGGACACAATGGATCGCACCGTCGAGCGGTTGCTGTATCCCGGTGAAGAAGTAAAAGCAACCGTTACTGCTGGCACCCATCCATAGCTCAACCAGCCGAACAGCTGTTTCGGACCGCCATGCAAAAGTAGTAGCGTTCTTGCCTACCTGTACTGCCGAAGTTAGGGGACAACCTCAATCACACCGGTGTTTTGGTTTTGCGCGGGGGATTGAAGAAGGGGAGTTGGCGCACCGTAGCGGATGCCTTGTGTCTAATTGCTTCCACGGTCACTTCCATCTGCAGCTTGGAGCTGGGCTGTGCAAATTGAGGTTCCACGCTGGCCAAGGCGATCAACCGCTTCAGTAGCGGAGACCAGGTGGTGGACGTTGCCTTGCCAACTTGTTCCCGACCTTTGTATACGGGCACGTGAACACGGGAGGCTGTGGCCGGTGCCTGCGGAGCAAGCCCCACTTTGTCGAAGAGTACTTCCACTTCATTCCAATCGATTTCGAGTCCCACCAGCACCCGCTTTGGCCCAATCTTTCTCTCTTCGAGCAGCGCTGTCCGGCCGATAAAATTTTCTTTCTCGTAGTGCACGAGCTTGGCGAGCCCAACCTCGGCTGGAGTGTATTTTTGCGATGGGATCAGCGCTTTCTTGCTGCTGATGTAATCCACATCAGCCAGAATCAGTCCCGCCTCAATGCGGGCGACATCGAGTGCCAACATGCCGGTAGGATGAAGGTCGAACCTTCGGCCTGATTCCATCAACGCATCCCAAACCTTGACTGCATCTTGCCACGGAATCCAGATCTCGTACCCAAGGTCGCCGGTGTAGCCAGTACGTGAGATATCCACCTGCACGCCGCCGATCTTGCCGCTAGTTTTGCGGAAATACTTCAGATTTTCGATTTCAGCTTCGGCAATGCTTTTTAGCAGCCCACCGGAGGTGGGCCCCTGCAGCGCCAATGCCGCCACACGCTCGGTGATGTCTTCGACTTCGACGTCGAATCCGACGGCGTTTTGCCGGAACCAGCGCAGATTTGGGTCGGCTGCAGTCCAGCGGTAGCAGTTCTCTTCTAATCGGGTGATGGTGCCGTCATCTATGATTTTTCCTCTCTCATCGCACCAACAGCAGTAGATTACCTGGTCGACTGCCACCTTATGGATGTCGCGCGCTATGATGCGATTGACGAAACGGGTGGCGTCGCAACCGGTAACCAGGTACTTGAAAAGGGGGGTTACGTCAATGATCGCGGCCGCATTGCGAATTGCATTGTACTCGTGCTCGTGATGCGTCTCGTACACACTCACCGCATAAAATCCCGACCACTCACGGTAATTCAAGCTTTGACAGAGAGAAAATGTCCGCTCGTGGACCGCTGTTCCGATGGGCACAAGGGCTCCTTCCTGCTGCACTGTGCGCGGATTATAGACATGCCTGAGGTAGTGCGGCAAGGCTGCCACAGGTTTCCCTCTTTACAAAACATTACACAGAAAAGAGGACCGCTTGCACTCTCCTTTTCGTATTGTTGGTTGTGGGACTGTGATTTGCGTCAGGGATCGCCATAGCAGCATCGAATCGTATGCGGATGAGTTCCTTAACCATTTCAACGACCGCACCAATCGTGCGAACAGAGAACCTCTGCCGCTATTATCGGATGGGCGACGAAGTCATACGTGCAGTCGACGGCATTTCACTAACGCTAGAACACGGTGAGTTCGTGGCACTGCTCGGGCAATCAGGATCGGGAAAATCAACACTACTGAACTTGCTGGCAGGGCTGGACCGTCCTACGCTGGGTGCGGTAATAGTACGAGATCGTGACCTGGCAAAGTTGTCCTTGGATGATCTGTCGCG
>CAZDYZ010000944.1:0-5719 GCA_964509525.1 uncultured Acidobacteriaceae bacterium | reverse complement strand
CGCATTGCTTTTGCACCAAGTGTTGCGCGCTGCCGCCGGCAGAACGATCGTTGCAGCCATGGGAAACCCTTATTTCGCTGCGCAATTCCCCGAGATTCAGACGCTTATATGCACCTTCTCCAATGCTCAGGTTTCTGAGCTCAGCGTGGCAAAAGCGATGTTTGGGGAAATCCCGATGGCCGGCCGCCTTCCCGTGACCATTCCGAACTTCGCCAATGGCGGCTCGGGAGGGGACGCATCGGCGACGCTTCCCAGCGGAGGACCAAAATGAGGAAGATTTCATTGGCACTAGTATTAACGGGCGTTGCGACACTGTTGCTGGCCGCCTGCAGCGTTAATGTCGATGACAAAGACAAGAAAAACCCTAAGGTAGATATTCAGACACCGCTCGCCGACCTGAAAATCAACACAGACGAAAAGGCTGCGGGGGAGAATGGGATTCCGGTTTACCCGGGAGCTCACTTGCGCCCGTCGGAGAACGGCGATAATCATGCTGCCAACATCAATATTGGTGCCGTTGGCTTCGGGCTGAAGGTCGTTGCCGCTGAGTTCGAGACCGACGATTCTCCCGATAAGGTCAAAGCCTTCTATCAAGACAAGCTTAAGACCTTCGGCGACGTACTCGTGTGTAACGGCCATAGTGGGGATTCCGACGTACACCTGGGCTCTCAGGGTGAAAGCAAGAAACTCAGTTGCCAAGGGACGCACGGTGACGGATGGGAGCTTAAGGCCGGCAACAGCGAGAACGAACACTTGGTCACGATTGAGCCGCACGGCTCAGGAACGCGCTTTGCGACGGTTCTGGTCCGGACCCACGGCAAAGAAGGCACCCTGTAGTCACGGGTGCGCTGCGGTTGCGCCGCGAGCGCATCTGCTGTAACGTTCGGCTGGTGGAACACCCCTGCTATCGATGCCAGTCCTCGATCGAAGAGGGCATTGCGTTCTGCCCGCACTGTGGTGCTCCTCAGATCCGCGTTACACCTCCTGAGGAAGGCATTCGGTCGGCACCAGCGGTGCCATCAAACACGCTGGGAGAATTCCCTTCGGCGGCAGAGCCAGTGCCGACATGGTCCGCAAGCGCTGAGCGGTATGAGCCCCAGAGCAGCGGAATCCAGTGGAATTTGGCGTGGCAGGGCGCGTTGCTTGCCGGATCCGGCGCCGCGGTTCTCACGGCGATTCCCTTCGTTTCTCTCGGCTGCTGTCTCTGGATGCTGGGTGCCGGGGCGGCGGCTGTGGTGCTTTACCAACGCAGAGTGCCGGCCACTCTAATCACGCCGGGAATGGGGATGAAGCTGGGTGCCCTGGCGGGTGTTTTCGCGTTTGTGATCAATGCAGTCGTGACCACGCTCAGCTTCGTAGCGTTTCGCTCGAGTAGCGATTTTCGCCGCGCCATGCAGGAGCAGATGGAGAAGCAGATGGCCAGTAGCCCCGATCCTAAGGCGCAGGAGATGTTACAGCACATGGTTGAGTGGATGAACACACCGCAAGGGGCCGCGACGCTCATGGTCCTCTTGCTGTTCGTGCTGGCGGTGATGTTTCTGCTCTTTACAGCCGCCGGAGGGGCGCTGGGCGCTTCGATGTTCGGCAGAAGGCGGGAACTCAGATGATCACCTTCGCGTGTGCAAAGGATCACAGGGCACATAGACAAAGTTGCCCCCCGGCTTGCGCTTTGCGTATGATTCGAGCGGCATGACTAAGGCCTCCACCCGTTCACCCAACCTGCGCGAGAGGTCGCAAGTCCTTTCTGCCTCTGAAATCGAACGTACCCTGGTTCGTCTAGCCCACGAAATCGTGGAAAAAAATAACGGCGTCGCAAACCTAGGGCTGGTAGGAATCATGCGCCGTGGTGTGCCTCTGGCCCAACGCCTGGCCAAGATCTTGGGGCGCATTGAAAAAACCGACGTGCAAGTTGGAACCCTAGACATTACACTCTACCGCGATGACCTTTCGACCGTCGGCCACCGACCCGAGGTTAGGAAGAGCACGATAGAGTTCGATATCCGGGACAAAAACATCATCCTGGTGGACGACGTGCTTTACACTGGCCGGACTACACGGGCTGCGCTCGATGCTCTGTTTGATCATGGGCGCCCGCGCCGCATTCAGCTCTGTGTGCTCATCGATCGCGGCCACCGCGAGTTACCGATCGAAGCGGCTTTCGTTGGCCGTAGCATTCACACTGCGGTGAACGAAGCGATCGAAGTGAAATTGCAGGAGACAGACGGCGCCGACAAGGTTCTGCTGGTCGAGCGCGTAGCCGAGGGGCAATGAGACCACCCTTGCGTTCCCTGCTGGATATTCAACAACTTACAACTTCTCAGATCGCGTCGATATTGGAGAATGCGCGACGCATGCACCCCAATCGTCCCTCGCAGTTGTTGCGGGGCAAACGGGTGGCCTTGCTCTTCTACGAATCCTCGACCCGGACCCGGACCTCCTTCGAGTTTGCTGCCAAGACACTGGGTGCCACGACTACGTTAGTAACTCCCATCTCGTCCAGCATTGAGAAAGGCGAATCGCTCATAGATACAGGTTGTACGGTGGCGTGTCTAGGGGCAGATGCCATCGTCATGCGGCATCCCAACAGCGGGGCTGTTTACCTCCTATCACGTTACGTCCCCGTGCCGATCGTGAACGCCGGGGATGGAATGCATCAGCATCCTTCGCAAGCGCTGCTTGATGCTTTGACTATCACAAACCACAAGAAAAAGCTGGGCGGGTTGCGCGTGGTGATTGTTGGCGACGTGTATCACAGTCGGGTAGCGCGGTCGAATGCAGAACTGCTCTCACGTTTTGATGCAAGCGTTGTCTTCAGTGGCCCGCCCGATTTCGTGCCAGAGGTTTCCGCCACGATCGCACCCGGAGTTACGGTATGCCACGATCTGAATGTGGCGCTGCAAGGGGCGGACGTCGTCATGTCGCTGCGGGTGCAGAAGGAGCGGCTTGTCGGGAAGCATCTCAGCGTCGAGGACTACATTGCCGACTATCAGATTACGCCGCAGCGTATGAAATTGGCAAAACCCGACGCGATCCTGATGCATCCGGGACCGGTCATTCGTGGCATGGAGTTGACTAGTGAAGTAGCGGATGGACCGCAGTCATGCATTCAAGAGCAAGTTCGCAACGGGGTAAAAACGCGCATGGCAATTCTAGCAACCTTGCTCGGCGTGGCGGGCTAAATGAAAAACGTGCACTCATTGCTGATTGTGCGCGGACGCGTAGTTGATCCTGCGTGCGGGATGGACCAGGAAATGGACGTGCTCCTGCGCGACGGGCGTGTGGCTGCCGTGGCAGCACCTGGCAAGCTGCGCGGCCAAGCCAAGCCTACTTTCAACGCGAAGGGGTGCATCGTCGCTCCCGGTTTTATTGATCTGCATGTGCACTTGCGTGAGCCAGGGCAGGCTCACAAAGAGACGATTGCTACGGGAACCGCTGCGGCCGCGGGGGGAGGATTCACCTCGGTTTGTGCCATGCCCAACACCGTGCCGGTAAACGATTCGGCGGAGATTACGCGCTGGATGCAGGCTCCGGAACGCGGTGCGCTGGTCAACGTTTTCCCCGTCGCCGCGGCGACCGTCGGCAGCTTGGGAAACAAGCTTACTAATTTTGTGGCGCTCAGAAGAGCCGGAGCGGTTGCCGTTAGCGACGACGGCAAGCCGATTCTTGACGACCGACTCATGCGCGCCGCGTTACGGGCCACCGCCAGGCTGAAGATTCCGGTGGTGCAGCATGCCGAGGACACGCGGATGACGGGGGGCTGTTCGATGAACTTCGGGCCAACGTCATTCCGTCTAGGCTTGCATGGCATGCCTAATGCCGCAGAATCGAATATCGTGGAACGCGACATTGCGCTAGCTCGCCAGACTAAGGGTCATGTGCACGTCGCGCATCTCTCCACGCGCGAAGCTCTCCACGCCGTGCGCCGTGCCAAAAAGGCTGGGTTGCCGGTCACCGCCGAAGTTACACCGCACCATTTCACGCTGGTAGATGCGAACGTGGGTGATTTTGATACGCACTACAAAATGAATCCGCCGCTGCGCTCAGTCGCCGATCGCGACGCTCTGATCGAGGGCATCATCGACGGTACTGTCGATGCGATTGCCACCGATCACGCGCCTCATGCCTTCCATGAGAAGCAGGTGGAGTTCGAGCGTGCAGCTTTTGGCATCACCGGCCTAGAGACAGCGGTACCGATCGTGATCACCGTTCTATATCATCATTTCAAGTTACCGCTGTGGCGAGTTGTGCAGCTGCTTTCTTCGAATCCAGCAAAGATCTTCCGTCTGGAAGGGAGAGGCACTCTCGCCAAAGGCGCGCACGCCGACGTAACCATCTTCGATCCTGGAAAGAAATTGACCTTTGATGCATCGCAATCGCGCTCCAAATCGAAAAACACGCCCTTCGACGGCTGGAGTTTTAACGGCAAAGTAGTTGCAACCATCGTGGGAGGCGAGGTGGTCTATGCAGAATAGTGGATTTCACCCTCGGTAGCCGACCGACTCTTGTTCGCCATCGCCGAGCGGACAACCAGGGCGGCGGCGGTTCCGAACAACAATCCCAACCCAAACCGAACTCGCGACCAGTTGCCGTGGAGGCCCGCGACCTCAGTCGCCGCGTCGAGCAGGTTGAACGCAGCCGCGACCATCAGCAACTGCAGGGCTATGATGCGAGACATACTAAACAGCAGTCCCAACCCAGCTCCCAGGTAAATCCCGAGACATCGCGAGCAGATGGCAACATGGCCGTTAAAGATGCAGAACGATCGTTCCGGTTCCTGATGGCAGACCAGCGCGAATCCGCGTTGCAGCGCCCATCCAAGAGCCAGAAAACCGCGAGAACAGAGAAAAGGTGCTGCTATGGAGGCGCACGCAAGGAACACTGGAGCAGGTGCCCACCAGTTCCATGTGGGAACTACGGTGTCGAACGATCCTTCCTGACAGGACACAGTTTCGGCGAAGCCGTTTACGGCTAACTTGGAGGGGAACCAGGCTTTAATCCCTGAGGCCAACCGGTTCAAGAACCCGGCGACGGGAACGCGACCGAAGTGCTGCAAGGCAAGAGTCTCCAACCTGTGTAGCGGAATCATTGATCAATTCTCGGACACCCCGAAAGGCCTGCTCCCCTGCAGTGAATCTTCAGGTAAAACATCTAGGCGATGATGCCCATCTGCTTGCCCACTTGCTTGAGCGTGTCGAGTGCCTGGTCCAGTTCATGACGCGTGTGGGTTGCAGTAACAATGGTGCGGATGCGCGCCTTGCCCTCCGGCACAGTGGGAAACGCAATACCGGTTCCCATCACACCCGCCTTGAACAGCTCGCGTGAGAACTCCATCGTTAGTCGGCCGTCGCCCACGATGATCGGTGTGATCGGTGTCTCGCTTGCTGGTGTGTTAATTCCACCGATGTTAAAACCGAGAACTCCTAATTCTTTCTTCCAGTAGCGCGTGTTCTCCCATAACCTCTCGATGCGCTCCGGCTCTTGCTCAAGCACCTCGAAGGCCGCGATGCAGCTCGCCGCTACGGAGGGCGGATGCGAGGTCGAAAACAAGAATGGCCGGCCGCGATGGTAGAGGAACTGGATTAGATCCCGCGTGCCGCAAACGTAGCCACCGAGAGCACCGATTGCCTTGGAAAGGGTGCCGACCTGCACATCCACTCGGCCGTGCAATTGGAAATGGTCAACGGTGCCACGTCCGTTCCGGCCAAGCACGCCGGAAGCA
>CAZDYZ010000943.1:0-2879 GCA_964509525.1 uncultured Acidobacteriaceae bacterium | reverse complement strand
CCAGCTCCGGCGTGAAGACCAGCTCTTCCAGTTCGATGTCGGCATAACCCCAGTTGGGGGAATTCAAGTCGTAGGGCTTGGAATTGGCCAACGTGTCCATCCCCACTTCCATTACCAGCGCGTAATCCAGGGCCGGCCGATCAGTCAGAAATTTTATTTTCGCTAACGGAGACAATGTCTCCCAACCGTCCGGATGCGAGATGTGATACGTGCACGCCTCGGGCGGGAAAACCTGCTGCCGGTATCCCAATGCATTGGCCGCGATGACGCCGAGAGAATCGATGTGCAGCGAGTACATATCGAGTTCCACGTATCCCTGGATCGCCTCCCACGCCTTCCGCGCCATCAGGGTAAAGTCACCGCAGGCGAACAGGTCAAGCTGATAGTACCTTTTCTTTGCATTATTCCAGTACAAGCTCATACCCAGCGCGATCTTGTCGAACATCCACTTCTTTGTCCTGGATTTGTGGTGCAGGCCTACCAGTTCCAGGTTGATGTTCGTATATCGCAGGTCGCGTCCCAGCCGGCGAACGACATTGCGCTCACACCAGGCGAGTTGTTCGGCAAACGACCGGGCGGGGTCGATCGTCTCCGGCACATCGCAGCGGTTTGCCCGATAGTATGTATCCTCGCGAAGAGACTTGCTGGCCAGCGTGCGAAACAGCGCGTCAGAAAACAGCAGGTCGATGTTTGCACACAGAATGAAAGTGCCCCGTGCCCGCCGAATGCCCACGTTCTTTGCGATCATCTGGAACAACGGAATGTCGGGCGCACGGCGAAATCGCTGGTGAATCGACGCAGGCACGGTAATGTAGCGCAAGGTGAGGAAATCGTCCGCCGCAGGTTTTGGCAGCACTTCATGCAAGCGCGGCCGGTTCGCAGGAGGGTTCCATTCAACGAATACTAGCTCAATCGGGAAGCGGTATTGCCGGGTCTGCTCCAGCAGTCCCGAGAGAAACATGCGCATCCGCGTCAGAATGTCGCCTCCATGACCGTCGTTCCGGGATGCGACAACGATCGAAAGGTAGCAACCCTCGCTGGCTCCTAGTCTCTGGTCCGCCATAGGTCGTGTGATTATAGTTGAGCACGGCTGGCTCGAAAACTAGTAAGCTCGCGAATACTGGCAATCGGTCACGAACGTAAACGGTATCTTTGCTTCTGAAGAAGTTCCAAGCAACTCGAGAGGACGATGAGCGGATCCCACCCGAAGGACGACAAGAATGGCTTTATTGTTTTCGGACAGCCGAAGATCTTCGATGACGAAATCGAAGAGGTCATCGCATGCCTTCGCTCGGGCTGGATTGGCACCGGTCCTCGGGTGGCCCGATTCGAAAAGGACTTTGCTGCTTTCAAGGGTGTCGAGCACGTTACCGCTGTCGGGTCCTGCTCCGCCGCACTCCAGTTGAGCCTTATCGCCGCAGGGATTCAACCGGGAGACGAGGTTGTCACGTCGGCGCTGACGTTTTGCAGCACCATCAATTCCATAATTCACGCCGGTGGCGTGCCGATACCAGCCGACATCGATCCGCTCACGATGAACCTTGATCCGGGCGACGTAGAAGCCCGGATCACCGCAAGAACACGCGCCTTGGTCCCCATACATTTCGCCGGACGGCCCTGCGATATGGACGCGCTGACCGCAATTGCCAATCGCCACCAGCTTCGCATTGTCGAGGACTGTGCCCACGCCATCGACGCTGAATATCACGGTGCTAAGGCCGGGGCGATCGGTGACTTCGGTTGTTTCAGTTTCTACGCCACCAAGAACGTCACGACCGCCGAAGGCGGAATGGTGATTGCCCGAAACGAGCAGGACGCGCGTGAAGTCAGGACGTTATCCTTGCACGGTCTGGATGCCGACGCCTGGCACCGCTTTGGCGGCAGCGGTTACAAGAACTATTTCGCTGTCCGCATTGGATTTAAATACAACATGACGGACCTGCAAGCGTCGCTCGGTATCCATCAATTGCGTCGCTTGCCGGCGAATTGGCAGCGCCAGCAAGCCATCTGGTCTCGTTACCAGGAAGCGTTCCGCCAGGTTCCCGCCGGTCTGCCGCCCCATCCAGAGCCCGGCACCCGCCACTCGTATCATCTGTTTACCATCCTGATTGATCAGCGCTCGGGGATTGCGCGAGACTACTTTCTGGACGCAATGACGAAGCTGGGAATCGGGGTTGGCGTGCATTATCTCAGTGTGGCGGAGCATCCCGTGTATCAGGAACGTTTCGGGTGGCGTCCCGAGGACTGGCCTGTGGCCCACCGCGTGGGGAGACAAACCGTAAGCATTCCGCTGACCCCCAAACTCACCGACAGCGAGGTCGAGCGGATCATCCACGCGGTAAACGAGATCCTTCGCGTCGCCTGAGAAGGCGCCGGATGTGCGTCCGCCGCATTCTTCACACCCCAATTTGCTTGGCTTCCATGGCTCGATGGTAGCGCTGCTGAAGGAAGCAGCGGTCGAGTCTCTCGTCGAGGCTGAACTCCGGTTTGACGCACGTTATCTCGAAGAACTCAACCGGAAACACGTACTCCTCCCAGTTCTCGATCGGAGCCAAGCCGGTGAGTTCTTGAAACTGATTCGAGATGGCCAAGTCTTCAAACTGCTCCACGGAGAAATCGATCGTCTTCAGCCAGGTCAGGATGAATCCCTTGCCTCGCAAATCGTCGAGGACAGTATTCAGGTTGGCAACATCGTAGCGATACGCCTCGTTGATTTTTTGTATTTCCCGGTCGATGCGTTGTTTGTGTTCCGGCTTCAGCGGAATACGCCGGAAAAGGTCCTTAATATAGATTGTTCCTCCCGGCTTTAGTACGTCCCAGCATGCCGCGATGAGGCAATGTTTTGCGTTCGAGTGTCCGAACGACTCTAGAAAGTACAC
>CAZDYZ010000942.1:0-4775 GCA_964509525.1 uncultured Acidobacteriaceae bacterium | reverse complement strand
AGTTGGCAGTGGCGCCACCTGCCAACGGCCCACCCACACTCGTGACCCTCTATGTCGCTTCAGACGTTGATGCAACCCTCCGCAAATCGCAGACGAAAGTCGTCTTACCGGCCGAGCGAAGCGAACGCGCTCGCGCCGTGTTGCGCTCTCTGTTTGGCGCATACCTGCAGGCACCCTCCCCGCACCCCATCGGCGCAGGCGCCGATGTACGCGACGTCTATCTTCTCGGCGATGACACCGCTGTAGTAGATACAAACTCAGCCTTCGCCGACGCGCATCCTTCAGGTGTGCTCGCTGAAGAGCTGACCGTTGCCTCGATCGTCGCTACATTGAATGCGAACGACGACAAGATTCAACGCGTGAAAATAGTTGTCAACGGTCAAGAGCGTGAGACGCTTGCCGGACACGCCGATTTGCGCCGGTTCTACTCAGCCGGCAATGTTGGACAGGCAGTAAGGGACTTGCAATGACGCTTCCACGCATCGGCATTTTCGACTCTGGCGTTGGCGGGCTTACCGTACTGAAGGCAATTGCTGAGCAAACTCCAGCACACTTCCTCTACTTCGGCGACACGGCACGCCTTCCCTATGGCACGAAGTCAGCGGAAACGGTAGCCCGTTACGCCATCGAAGCTACGCGCTATCTCGAAGCTCAGAGCATCGACCTGCTGGTTATTGCGTGTAATACTGCAGCAGCACTGGCGTTGCCCCGGATCAAGGAAGCAGCGCACATGCCCGTGGTAGGTGTAGTTGAACCCGGTGCAGCCATGGCTGCCGAGATGAGCAAGAACCGGGCAGCAATCGTGATCGCAACGGAGGCCACAGTCAGCAGCCACGCCTATCGCGACGCACTGCAACTGCACGGACTCGAGGCCTACGAAAAAGCCTGCCCGTTGTTTGTTCCACTGGTTGAAGAAGGATGGGTCGAGCATCCCGTAACCGAACAGGTCGCCCGAATCTATCTCGGCGAGGCTATGGCGCAAGCGCCACATCAGGCAGACGTGTTGGTGCTCGCGTGCACCCACTATCCACTCATCGCTCCGCTGCTCCGCCGCGTCGTTCAGGAGCAAATGCAGATCGTCGACTCGGCTGAGTCAACCGCTCGCCTGGTGCGGAAGATGTTAAGCAGCGACGATGAAGGTGAACCCCATCTGCCGTCATCGCGAGCGAGTAGGACGCTGAGGCAAGGTCCCGGTCCCGGGACCCTTGATATGAAAACACCTCTCGCCGAGCATCGCACCTTCCGCTTTTACGCAACCGATTCGGTGGAAAAATTCAAGCGCCTCGCGACAAGGTTCCTTGGCCGTCAGGTGGACAATGTCGAACACATAGACCTGGGCGGATGAAGGAGAAAACTGCCGGGCGGCAACAAGCATTGCAAGAACAAGGAAGATCTCCGTTGAGAAACCGCGAGCGGAATCGAAGGCCTGGCACGGGGGTTGAATTCCATGTGCGAGTGACCATCTTGTTCCCCTCACAAGTTCCTTCGTGTGGATGCACACGCTAGGTACCTTCGGGTTCCCAAGATTGCCGTCCAGCTGCCGCCAGGCGGAGCCTGGCGGCTGGAAACTACAAACTACCTGCGGAGGCCTCCCCTTGTAGCGGTTTTGTCGCCAGACACTGGCTCACCCATTCCGCCCTGATCGCTGAGGGCTAACCCTATACAATCACCCGGTATGGTCTATCGTTCTGATAATCGTTCTCTTGAGCAAATGCGGCCGGTGAACATCGTGGGCGACTTCATCACCACTGCTGAGGGCTCGTGCCTGATCGAACTGGGCAACACGCGCGTCATCTGTACTGCTACCATCGAAGACACCGTGCCTCTGTTCCTGCGCAATAGTGGCAAAGGCTGGGTAAGCAGCGAATACGCCATGCTCCCGCGCTCCACGCTAACGCGCACGGCTCGCGAGGTTAACAAAGGCCGTCCCAGCGGGCGCACACACGAAATCCAGCGACTCATTGGCCGCTCTCTGCGTGCCGTTACAGATCTCGAGAAGCTGGGCGAGCAGACTATTTTCCTGGACTGCGATGTCATCCAAGCGGATGGGGGCACACGGACAGCATCCATCACCGGCGCCTTTATTGCCATGGGGCTGGCAATGCGCCGCATGGTTGACTCAGGTGCTCTGACCGTCGCACCGATCCGCGACTACATCGCTGCGATCAGTGTGGGGATCGTGGACGGCGAAGTCATGCTTGATTTGAGCTACGAGGAGGACGCCCGCGCGGAGGTGGACATGAACCTGGTCGTTACCGGCAGCAAGAAGATCGTGGAAGTGCAGGCCACGGCCGAGCGACGTCCATTCGACGACGCACAACTTGCGAGGATGATGTCAGTGGCGCGCAGGGGCATCGAGGCGCTGATTGCCCGTCAGCAGGCTGTGCTGGCGGGCTTGCCATTAAGGCAATAAGAACTCTATTTGAATCGAAGATGCCATTGTGCGTAGGCCCAGGTGCGGACGGCACTGGGTTCGCCGCCAAGGCCATACCGGTATTGCCTAGGTGCCGGGAAGATGGGCTGCGGCGGATTGTGCCGGTCACTTGCAAATTGTCGCTACTCTACCGTGAGGACGGAAGCGGTTGTAAGCGTTCCGGGAGTTGTTCCTGTTATTCCACCTCGTGATGTTTCTCTGGATCGAGCAGAATGGAATATAGTCGCGGGAGAGCGGGCGCCTGGCAGCCGCAGTGGCGGCGTTCGCGTTGACAGTGTCGCTTCACTTCCCGTTTCATTTAGAATGTTTTGTCTTGTAACTGCGGATAAAGCCGCGATCCTGCGGGATCGAGTTCAAATCCATTCATGCCGGGCGTGAGCGCGCCTGAGGAGGTTCTGCCATGAAACTTACTCCTGGGAAACTTGCAGGCATCAAAGCCGTTTCGAACCAGCGCGGAGTAATTGCCGCGGCTGCCATGGACCAGCGCGGGTCACTGAAGAAGGCGCTGGGGGCCAATGCCACTGATGCCGGTCTGGAAGAGTTCAAGATCCATGTCACCGAGGTACTGACCAAACACGCCAGTGCGATTCTTCTGGATCCGGAATGGGGCCTGCCGGCCGCCAAGCGCCGTGCCAAGGGATCCGGCCTGCTATTGGCGTACGAGAAGACCGGTTACGACAAGGCGCTGCCCGGCCGCTTGCCTGATCTGCTCGACTTGTTTTCCGTACGTCGCCTACGGGAGGCTGGGGCCGACTGCATTAAGATCCTGCTCTATTACACGTCCTACGATGACAACAAGATCAATGAGCAAAAGCACGCATGGGTGGAGCGCATCGGCGACGAGTGCCGCGCCAACGACATCCCATTCTTTCTCGAGCTTGTCGGCTACAAAGAAGGCATAGACGAGAAGGGCTTTGAATACGCAAAGCTGAAGCCTGAGGTGGTGGCCAAATCGATGGAGGAGTTCTCCAAGGACCGCTACGGAGTGGACGTGCTGAAAGTCGAAATTCCGGTGAACCTGCAATTCGTCGAGGGGGCAAAGTCTTTCAAGGGCACCAAGGCTTACAGCAGGAAGGAAGCGCTGGATCACTACCGTGTAGCCGCAGGTGCGACCGATAAGCCGTTTATCTACCTGTCAGCTGGCGTGAGTAATCCAGAGTTCATCGAGGACTTAGGGTTCGCCGCCGAGGCAGGCGTAAAGTTCAACGGCGTACTCTGTGGACGCGCTACGTGGAAGGATGGAATCCCGATCTTTGCCGAGAAGGGGGGAGCCGCTTTCCGTGCGTGGCTGGAAGACGAAGGCGTGAAGAACATCGAGAACGTGAACAACGCCCTCAAGGCTGCCACATCGTGGTATAGCTATTACGAAGTACCGGAAGCCGCAGCCGCGCGGTAGCGGTAGAGCAGGCCTTCAGGCCTGCGTCCGTGCGATCAGAACGGATATCGGCGCGGTGAGGTCGAAGACCTCACCGCGCCTTTTGTATCTTGTGCCTTCAGGCCTGCGTCCAAGCTGGCCTTTGGGATGACCTGAGTCGGCCATAGCCGACGAGAGTGCCGCCCGCTGAAGCGGGCTCTTTCGGCAAAAGGCTCGCTGTGACGCGGCGCTGAAGCGCCGCTCTACCCTGATACGAACGTTGAAATAAACAGCTCCTGATTATTTGCTCTTCCCGATGGCGTCCATCGTTGAGTCCACCACCCTCTGGTAGAGGACGGCCTGCTCCTTCGTGAGGGAGCAGTATTCGTCCGAAACGATCTTGTCGGGCAGGTCCCCTATGACGGACTTGTCCTTTTTTACCCTTCTCATAATGAAGGGCGCTGTGGCTTTCCTTAACCGCTCGATACACTCCGAACTCCTGTCCCGCTCTATGGGCACCGCGTATTTCTCCTGGAACGTCTCTGCAGAAGGCAGGTACCCGGGGTTGATGAAATCGAAGATGCTCCACAGTTCGGTGAGCCTGTTTTCGACAGGGGTTCCGGTGAGGGCCACGCGCACACCGGCCTTAAGAGACTTGATCCTTTGCGCCTGATGGGTGTCCGAGTTCTTGATGTTCTGGGCCTCGTCCACGATGAGCGCTCTCCACTCCCGGCGGGAGAACTTGTCAATGTCCTCGCGCAGGGTGCCATAGGTGGTGATGACGACGTCCACGCCTTTCACCGGCAGGCTTCGCTCGGTGCCGTGATAGGTGGAGACCTGCAGGGAGGGTGCAAACTCGGTGCACTCCCTCTCCCAGTTGCCAACGACACTGGTGGGACAGACGACGAGGGCGGGACTGGCGAGGCCCCCTTCTTCCTTAAGCTTCAGCAGCAGGGCTATTGCCTGGACCGTCTTGCCGAGGCCCAT
>CAZDYZ010000941.1:0-4393 GCA_964509525.1 uncultured Acidobacteriaceae bacterium | reverse complement strand
CTTCTCGGCGCTGACATCTGCTCCGAATCCCGGTACATTCGGCAGACGTTCATAAAACGGAGATTTGGTCTCCCAGAAGCTGTATCCGCCGCAGCCTACGCAGCCATGCCCCGACTTCACTGGCCAGCTGGTGCCGTCGTTAAAGCGCACAGATGGACAGTTAAACGTTGCCTGCGGACCTTTGCACCCCATTTTGTAGAGGCACCAGCCCCGCCGGTGTCCCTCGTCTCCCCACTCCTGAACGTAACGGCCGGCATCGAAATGAGCACGCCGCTCGCACTGATCGTGGATGATCCGTCCATAAGCAAAGAGCGGCCGGTTGTACTGATCTGCTGCCGGCAGCTCGCCAAACGTGAGGTAGTGCACTAGCACCGCCGCCGTGTTCGCCGGATTCTGCGGACATCCACCCAGGTTGATGACTTTGGCTGCGGGCACCACCTCAGAAATCCCTACGGCTCTGGTGGGATTCGGGGAGGCGGCCACGAGGCCGCCGTACCAGGCGCAAGCTCCAGCCGCGATCGTCGCCGCCGCGTTGGTGCAAACCTCTTTCGCGATGGACAGTGCCGTCCTTCCGGCGACCGTACAATACACCCCATCGTCGGCCAAGGGGATGGAGCCTTCCACCACAGCTAGGTACTTGCCCTTTTCCTCTTTGACCACACGTTGCAGAGCGGCCTCGGCCTGGTGGCCGGCTCCCGCCATAATGATCTCGTGGTACTCCCAGGAAAGGAGGTCCAGCACCACCTCCAGCACCGAGGGATGGCTCGAGCGCAGGATTGCTTCCGAGTTCCCGGCACAATCCTGGAACTGTAGCCAAACCAGCACCGGCTTTTTCGTTTTCTCCAGCGCGGAAGCAACCTGGGCCACGTAACGCGGTGGAAGGGCCAGAATAGCGGTCATGGCGGTGCAGAACTTCAGAAACCGGCGGCGGCTGACGCCTTTCTTCTGCAGGGCTCCATAGAAAGTCTCATTCGTCGGGATCATAGGGCCATCCTTCCTCGAACTGCACGGCTCCGCTCCTCCGGAGTCGGAACCACCCTGCGTCAGTGATTGCGGATTGCGCTTAAATAGCACTAGTTAGGTTGAAAGGGATGTGACCTTACTCACTAAAAAGTGTGATCCTAAGCAGAACAAATACCTCATGGCATGGTTTTGGCCCGGTGTGCAAGGATCAACGCATGGGAAGAACGGAGAAGAGGGACACCACAAGCCAAGTGGTGTTGCCAAGAAAGCCGCCGGTCTTGGCAAAACGAGTGGGCTTGTGGCTCTGAACTACTCCGAAGATCTGAAAAACCGCTGCCGGGAAGTGGTGGTTGGGATCAGGATCGAGTTGGCTTGAAATTCGGGCAGCACCGGTGCAAAAACGCCCGTGGTATCAGGATTGGTTTCGTTCGCGGTCAATCCGTCAGTGCGGGGATCTTTGGCCTTAGGCTGCACAGCAGGATCAAAGTTCGACGACATAGCCGAAACAGGCTGCTACCTTGCATCGGAACTGTTTCCCATTCGACTTGCGAAATTCGCGTCACATCGCTGTGTAATGCAAGTCACTGACGTGATTTGTCTTTCTGTGGTAATTAAAGCACCCAACCGGCGATACCCCCAAGGCTCTGAAGCCGGCCTATGTATCTCTGGCGAAAGGTGTGGAAAGCATCACCAGTCAGGTGAATGCCCGTCTGTGAGGAGGGCTTATGCTTAAGCGACGAGACACGCTGCTCCTGATCGGAGCAGTGCTGATAGTAATTGGCGTCACGCTATTTTTCATTCCTGTGCAAAGCAAAGCGGTGTGGCTGTTTGGTCCCATTTCTTTTTATCTCGGAAGCTCGTTGGCATTTGTAGGAGCCACAATCCGCTTGTTCGGGTAGACCAGGAATATCTGCCGTATTCACAGGCCAATGCGGTACCGCCGTGCGCTGCGGTGGCGTAAATAGCCTCGTGCGGCCGATCGTCAATCCGCAACACAGCGCGGGTCGTTGATCCTGCTGGGCTTGCAGCGACAATCCGTTGACGGTAAAGCCTACCTGTCTGCCCTACCGACACGAGCGATATTAGCTGTCGCGCTTGAGGATCCCCTGAGTGTCATTCTTGTCGCGTGGGATGAAGGTAGTCCCACCCGGAGCTTGGCGTCGTGCAACTTTGGCATTTTGAACCGTAAGCGCTTGAGAAATTCATTCGATTACACGATCTCGTTCCTGGTAATCGGGTTTCCGTTGCTTCGGCGATAGCCCATCCCTCTGCGAACCACTTCGACAGTCAACTGCCAAGCTCTTCATTCTTTGCGAAGATGACAAATCGTGGCCTGAGACATTGGGGCAGTTTACCCTTATGCGTTGGGTGAAAAGCCCCACTCGCAGCGTGTCGTACTGCTTTGACTCCGGAATACTCGATTCAGTAAACCATGGAATGTCAGCGAAGTACCGGCGCGTCTTCATCGACAGCCGCCTAGCCCAGGGTGGCCATCCCCTTGCACAGATCAACTAGGGCGAGAACAATTGTTTCGCCGAGCTCGCATGCTGGTTCGACCAGGAGTACACCGAATGCCGAGGAGTTTTTCAAGCGAGCAGCGCGCGGGCATCGTGGACGGGCTCAGAAACAACAAAAAGTACGCCGTGTTGATCACGATTCCAGATGACGACGTTGATGCCTCAAACTATGCCCGTGATCTTGCCGACGTATTGGGTGGTGGGGGCTGGATCGTCTCGGGTCCCTTCGCTGTGGCTCGTGGTCCTGCGGTCGGAATACTCATAAGAGTGCATGACCTTAGCAGATCCCATCCTGGTGCCCGGTTGTTGATTGACGTTCTAGCTGCGGTGGGTATCAACGTCCGACCAAGGCAGGACCTTGGTGAGAGGTCCGCCTACTCCTACCTAATGGTGGGAGCGGAGAGGAATTAATGATGTCGCTACTAGCTGTAGCAAGGGGGGCATTATGACAACAGCATACGGCTCGGACATCATAGAAGGTTGCTTAACTTGCAAGATGAGGGCAGAGCGTGTCTTTTGCGACCCAGTTTGTCGAAGGCCAGGTGCCACGAGGGGTGTTCATTCTTTGTAAAGGTCGCGTGAAACTATCAGTTTGCTCCTCCGACGGCAGGACATTGATCCTGAGGATTGCCGAGCCGGGCGAAGTGTTAGGGCTGAGCGCCATAGTTAGCGGGACGTCTTATGAAGTGACAGCGGAAGCTATGGATCCATGCCAGATTACCTTTGTGCAACGGGATGATTTCCTGCACTTCCTGCAGAAACACCCCGACGCCTGCTTGCAGGTGGCAAAGGAGCTGAGCCGCAAATATACCTCCACCTGCCGGGATATTCGCGGTGTGGTGCTTGCCCACTCAGCGGAAGAAAAGTTGGCCAAGCTGCTGCTAGAGTGGAGCGCGAAAAACGGGGAGGCCACGAAGGCCGTGCCGCAGCTCAAGCTGGCATTAACCCACGAAGAGATCGCACATATCATCGGCACTTCGCGAGAAACTGTGACCCGGTTGTTCTCTGAATTAAAGAAGCAGGAAATTGTGCAATGCGAGGGCAAGACACTGGTGATCCGCAAGATTGCGGCACTAAAGGCAATGGTGATTAATCAATAGTTACCTGGCAAGCATGATCAGTTTGTACCGGCATCGACGTGCCGGCGAAATTCCGCTGCTGCAAGTCTCGGGGCGATGGTACGGCGGAAGTACGAGATAGGTGGGGGAGAAAGGGGGGTCTTCGCCATTGAATATCGCTAGCGACAAGTTGAATACAATTTCCGTACTGCTGATGTACGAACCCTGAGATCCTGCTCTCAAATCGTGTGGTCCAGTATTGCCACCTCCCGCCTTACAATCGCCGCAGGGTATCGTTCGTCAACGGTGAGGATAGGCACAAGCAAGAGAAACCGATGAACAACTCAAGGCATTCCGACCCAGCAGAGCGTAGCGCATTAATGCGGCTGTTTTACCGCAATTGGCGTCCCACACGTCTTGGTCGGTGGATCAACCGTCTCATGTGCTGGTGGTCCGGACTCGGGTTGCCGCCAAAGGTCCAAGCCGCCCTCGAAGTTCATGGCCGCAAATCCGGCCGCACACGCTCGAACCCGGTAGTGATCGCCACGGTGGAGGGCAAACGTTATCTGGTATCGATGCTCGGTCCGGAATCTGATTGGGTGAAGAATGTCGAGGCAGCACATGGTGAAGCCGTTATCCGTCAGGGAGGCCGACGCCGCGTTCGCCTCGCAGCGGTGCCACCGGAGCAGAAGGCACCCATCCTCCGCGAGTATGTGCGAATCGCGCCGAGCGGCCGGCAGCACTTTCCGCTTCCTGTCGGCGCACCACTGTCCGACTTCGAGGCGATCGCCGGACATTATCCTGTCTACCAGATTGATGCTTCGTGAAAGCGACTTGCCCACACGACGAAATTGC
>CAZDYZ010000940.1:0-4661 GCA_964509525.1 uncultured Acidobacteriaceae bacterium | reverse complement strand
GTGACTTGAGCCAACAGCCAGACGGATTGCAATTTCGCGCGTGCGGTCGGCTGTGCGGGCAGCAAACAGGCCGCCGAGGTTGGCGCAGGCCGCCAACAGCACAATTCCTGCCAGTATCATGACCCCGAACATGAAGCGCCGCACCGCTCCGCCGAGAAAGTCGCCCACCATACCGGGACGAGCCAGCTTGAACTCCAGTCCGGCTTCTTCTCCAGGGTTCTGTTTCTGAATGCGGCCAGCAAGGGTATCGAGTTCAGCCTGAACCTGCGCCAGCGAGATTCCGTCCTTGATGCGCGCGATGGGGAAGACCATCTTCTGGCGCCGCGACTCAAGCCAACTCACGCCATTGAGAGACGCCTGATTCGCCATTGGAAGAAAGATGTCGGGGAGCAGAAATTTTTCCGTTCCATAGAAGCCCTCGGGAGTGACGCCAATGATCGTATACGGCTGCTTGTTAACTCGGACTTTCTTGCCGACGATATTGGGATCGGAAGCGAAATAATTCTTCCATGCCGGAAAGGTAATTACGGCGCCTTCTGCGGCTCCGGGACGGTCATCGTCGGAGCGTTCCAGCAGACGCCCAAGGTACGGCTTGATGCCAACGACTTCGAAGTACTGACCGCTTACGATATATCCCCAGACCGGCCGCGTGACACCGTCGGCTTCAAGGCCGAACGGCTGAATCGTGAGAGCGGCGACGGAAGAAAACACGGTATTTCCGTCTCGCACATCGCGCACTTCCGGATAGGAAAAGATCGGATAATCGGCAACGTGAGGAGCGAATGTCATAACCCGATCCGAATTGGGAATGTCCAGGGGCTTCAAGATCATTAACTGAAGGACGCCGATGACGATCACATTGGCGGCAATTCCGATCGCCAGGATAAGGACGGCTGTGACGGCAAATCCGGGAGAACGATGCATTTGGCGAAGGGCTAATCGCAGATCCTGCAGCAGGCTCGTCATATCGGCCTCCGGATGCTTGACGGACGACACATAATAGTCGCAACTGCATAGCCACTTCGCTCAGCAGGTAAGTTTCTGCAATCCAATCACATCGGACTGCCTGAGCCTACGTTCCTCAGGAGAGCTATTGTCCGGCTAAGCGGAATGCGTCCATTTTCGAACACTGATCGGTGCGCGACGGCCTTCTAACCGGCAGATTCGCAACTCGGCTAGTTGACGTGTGATTGTCGGTCGAGCAACGGCTGGGGGCGTCTTCCAGATACCGGTTGATATCAGGCCATATCGTACGTAATCAGCGTCTGCGCCTGCGCGCCAACCCGCCCTTTCGCAGATGAGGCGATTCATCAGTCCTACACTGGTCGGTACCGAGAAATGCGCTAGCATCCATCGACTGCGAGTTTCCTCCTCCATGCGTTGTCCACATTCGTGTCAGTTGATGAAAAATCGCCTTCCCATAAACTGAGTGCACCTGCGTCGGAGCCGATCGGACGTTGAACGCTCCGCTTGTACTAAATTTAGTCGGCTGTTTGTGGGCGAGTCGCGGGCAACTCGCAAGTAATGGCCAGGAGGTACTCCGTCGCTGCTGTTCCGAAGGCCTCTTGCGAGAAGTTAGCTGCGCTACGAGTCGATACCGATCATATGACGAAAAACTGTAAGAGACTTGCTTCTTCTACAGCTTGCCACGGAGGCTATACTGGGCGGCAGTATATAAAATTCATCAGTTCCACAGCCGATTTTATGCCAATTAAGCAATTAAGCTGGGTAACCCGGGTCGGGATCGAACCCGGGTCACCTCTTAAAGACTCCCAAGCTATTGATTCTAAGCATCCAGCCTGAAGTGGAATTATGTGTTCGCCGCTCAGTTTGTCCAAATTTTGTCCAGCGAACTTCGCCCCTTGCTCCCTTGCAGGCACAGAGCCTCGCCAGTCGCAACTGGTGATTCCGCCTGCCACACCCCACAACTCCGTAAGCGTCCTACCAACACACCTTTATAAGTCGTTGTGAACGTGCTCAACTTCGGGCATGAGCACAGGTTATGAGAGGCGTCGTCAGCGGAGTCGCGCGGAAGTCGAGGTGCTGTTGCGAGACTATGAGTCCAGCACCATCGTGTTCGCTGCCGCGACCGCTTCTGCAATTTCAATGCGCGATATACTGGATGGCAGTATCTAAGAAACGACAGACAAACCTCTCATGGAGTTATCGGCGGGCGTCAATCGGCAGTTAATCGACAACGGTTTGGGCAGCAGCTCTTAGATCGTCTCGTCTTGATCTTGTCACTTGCTGGGGCGTCATCCGTCACTGACAGCCATTGTTGTAAGAATGAGAATTATGCGGGCGCCTGTATGCAGAATGCGTGAGGGCGTGCGCCTTGAGTGCGTGTGCAACGGAAAACTTGGGATTTGCAAGTCAGATGGCACAGCCTTTCGGGACACACGTCACTGACTAACGTGGGCGTAACCGACGAAAGGGAGGTTGAAGCTAATGCTGGGGAACAAGGGCGCTAAATGTTGTTGGGTCGTATCCCTTCTTGTGATTTTGATCCTGCCCGTTTGGGCTGCCGATAAGACAAGCGACGAACAGACCCTCCGCAATGCCGCCACGGTATTGCATGCAATGCTCGACAGCAAGGACGTTCCCGCCAGCGTAGTCGCGAAGGCCGATTGCATCATCATTCTGCCCAGCGTGAAGAAGTTTGCTATCGGTATCGGAGGAACCGGAGGTCGCGGTCCCATGAGTTGCCGTGGAGGCAAGAATTTCGGCGGCAAATGGTCAGCACCCGCCATGTACACCATTGGGGGCGCTAGTGCCGGTTTCCAAATCGGCGGCACGGCTACCGATTTCATTCTTCTTCTCATGGCGCCGGAAGCGGTTGACAAGGTCCTGGACAGCAAGGTCAAGGTCGGCCAGGATTTGACCGCAGCCGCCGGTCCCGGAGTTACCAAGGCCGGTTCGGTGGGCGGGAGTGACATCTTGTCCTACGCCCGAGCTAAGGGACTCTTCGCCGGCATGTCACTCAGCGGTTCCTCACTTGACCCCGATAGCGACGCTAACGAACGTCTTTACGGGAAGGCAGTCAGCGCAAGGGAGATCGTGACTGGCAACGCCGTCAAAGCGACGCCCGCAGGC
The DNA here is from genome assembly GCA_964509525.1 of uncultured Acidobacteriaceae bacterium. Taxonomy (GTDB): domain Bacteria; phylum Acidobacteriota; class Terriglobia; order Terriglobales; family Acidobacteriaceae; genus Bog-257. The sequence continues at coordinate 1,568 of CAZDYZ010000940.1, read as the reverse complement.
CGGTCCCTGGTTTCGCTGCTCAATAGCAAGGCTGCCAAACACCAATAGGTGGCCAGCCAAGAGTCACAACACTAGTTTTCGTCGATTTAGGCCTTCCTTTGCAGAGCAGAGTCCCCCGCTCGCTTTCGCGGACGCTTCTCTCTATTGCACTTACTGAAAGCAGGTATTCATAAGGGTCCGGAGTGAGTTGCACCGCTGCACTGAAGGTTGCATCACGTCTTAAATACGTGTGGAGGGCAGGGGAGGCGCAAAATTGGGCACAGCGCCAAACGCACCCATGCCTGTGAACACGTGAGAACGAACTTGAGTGTTTAATGAGCACGAGGGTGTACCCTCGACAGACGATGTTGCCGAATCTCGACTGACAATTCTACTCAGATCGCGGCCACTGTTTCATTCCGCCCCAAACTGTCCTTCGACCGAGTAACGGAGGGTTATGGACGGACTTACCAACCGTCCGGGAATTGATCGGCTCGGTCAACACTGCGCCGTTACAGAGACCTTATCCACACAGTGTCGGCCGTTGCAGCATTCAGCGTAAAATGGCGGTGTTGTCGCTACCTACACAACGTAGAGGTTGTCGCCAATGCGTTGCTTGGGCAGTTGCATTACCCTTCTTCTGTTTGTAGCTGTTGCTGGCGTGTGCTTGCAGGCCATCCCGCAGATGGATGTATGGTCGAACGGCGGTCAGCACCCCGTTCCGCTCAAATCCAACATCGATTCCTCCGGGTGTTCTGACTGCCATGATGTAGCCAAAGGGAAGCACGTTCACACCGCCGTGCTGACCGGATGCACGACTTGTCACAGGGTACAGAACAAGAACGGAGCGACCCGCGTCACCCTGGTTTCTCCCACCACCCAGCTGTGCTTTTCGTGTCACCCCATCGCTCAGGCCACGATACTGCATGGTCCTTACAAAGTGGGTGAGTGCGTGGTTTGCCATTCGCCCCATGCCAGCGACTACCCTGCGCACACATGGGTGTCACACCAGGATATTTGCCTCGGATGTCATACCCGTGAGCGGCTGAAAGTGGATGATCAGAGGAAAGTCGTCACCGTGCCGTGGGGCGTCAGCTTGACTCTAGATCAGATGAAGGGATGGCAGTATCTGAATCTGAACGCGACGCTTACCGCCAATCATCCGGTCGAAGGGCATCCTGTTTCGGGGCCTAATACAGCGAACAGATCCAAGGCTTCATCGATAACCTGTCTTTCCTGCCATAATCCCCACGCTTCCAACTTTCCCAATCTGCTGCCGAGAACGCCTCCTGAACCCAATATGCCTCTCTGCAAAACTTGCTCACTCTGTGCTGACTGCCATTCGGCTTCATCCTCTGATCAGCGCTAGTGGCCGCAGGTAGTGATGTCTGCGTCATACTGGGCGGCAGTATAAGCTGGTAAGGAGGCCCAGCGCCCATCGCAATTTGTAATAAGTTAGCCTTGGTGTGCAGGTGTACCGGGTCGGGATCGAACCCGGGTCACCTGTGCAGCGTCCGTAAATTGCTGATTCTAATAATTGGGCTGAAGCAGATTTGTAAGGCTCGCCGCCCGCTGTGTCCAAATTTTGT
>CAZDYZ010000939.1:0-3538 GCA_964509525.1 uncultured Acidobacteriaceae bacterium | reverse complement strand
GTGCTAGTGAGTACCGGAAAATCGCGAGCCTGGCCACCGGTCAGGAACGGCCCGCCCAGCGGCCCGTCAGGATTGCGCGTGTCTGCTACACGACACGGCGTCACGGGAAAAAACGCCAGAGTACTGTTGGAGGCTGGCACGAAGTAGCCGCTGATGTCCAGAACCACATCAGTCGTATCGCTGGCGTAAACGCTAATGGCCTCGTTGGCTCCCGCCGGCACGACCGCGGCATTGGCTTTGGTCCGGCCGTCGTACGAGTTCAGCGTCGAGATTAGAGGTTGGATTTGCCCACTCGGCCAGACGGTTAAGTATCCCAAGTGACCATGTGGGACGACAGTAACGTTCAGCGAATAGGCTACGGCGGAAGAGGGGATACCACAGCCGGTGTTCTCCGGGATAGCGAAGTTTCTGGAAGTGTCGCCCTGAATAGCAGGTCCACCGAACTCGCCATCGGAATTCCGCGTATCCACCACACGGCATGGCACCACGTCAACAAACTGAAGGGGGATCTGCACGGTCACCGGAATCACGAGAGTCTGTCTAACCGAGCCACTGGTCGCGATCACCGTTACTGTGCCTGACATGGTCGTATTTGTCGGGGGTGTAACGATTGTTATTACTGCGGAACGTCCCGAAGTCAGAGTGGAGGGACTTACGGAACAGGTGACGCCGGGGAGCGTGCTCGAGACAAGGCAACTTAGGTTTATCGCTCCGGAAAGACCGCCGAGAGGAATAATAGTCATAGAGTTCGTGTTGGTACCGTTGCTCGCAACTGTTAAGCCCGGCGATCTGGAATCGATCTGAATGGCTGGTACCGATGAAGTACCCCAAGCCGCAAGTAGCGCTCCCACATCCACCGATCCCCAGCCGCTCGCCAGATCATAGCCGAAGGATGCGTTGTATCCAATCTGTCCGGTACTACAATTCGTAGTCCCAATCGTACACGGGACAATGTTGTTTCCAGTTGCGATGTCGTGGAACACGTGGGGTGTGCTCGCGGCCAGTGAGTAGAGTGTCGGATTGACGTTTCCTTGGCGGGTGCCCGTATTCTGGTTTATGAGGGATACGATGGCGGCAAAGACAGGAGCTGAAGCCGATGTCCCTCCAACAGGCAGGAAACTGCCGGTTTGGTTGTTAACCGTACAGGAGTTTCTGAAGCCGCACACGCAGCTTCCCTGCGAGCAAATGAGATACCCGTCATGGTCGGCCGAAGCGCTGAATGAGAGATCGGGCACGTCGCGCTGGCCATCAGCTGGCACGCCGATCCCAGTTTGCCAGGTTGGCTTGGTGAAGAGGCTGCTCGCGCCGCCACCTCCCGCGGCCAAGGTTCCGCTGATCGTAGTATCGTTCCAGACCATTTCTGGGATGTATGAAAGTGCTGTCGGCCTGGTGTCCTGCACAGTACAGGCTCCGCCACTCCAATAGCTGGTTGCGGCACAAGGGCTGGTGCTGTCGGCCGTATCGCCGTTGAATTCAGACCCACCAGCGGACGTGGCGTAGGGCATACTTCCAGGGAAGTCGACCGCAAGCCCGTGGGTCGCGACGGGACCCTTGTCGCAATCAGCCGCGCCACTGTCCCCAGCGGGCGCAACAATTGTCTGGCCTTGCGCGTTGGCCTGCTGCCCAGCGTTGACCAGGGCGTTTCGGGTCGTTGTGTCCAAGTTCGGCTCGCACAGGCCGTAGCTGATGCTGATAACCGGCGCCAAATTGTTCGCGACAGTGTAAGGCAGCGCCTGAAAGCTACCGCCACTGTTCGGATTGCCAATCACGAAGAGGATGGTGGCGTTCTTAGCCACTCCGCCCGCCCACTCCACGTCGAGATTGGCTTCGTCAATGTCGGTCTGGACGATTCCCGGATCCGAGACGCCTGGAACCAGCATGGTCATGAGATTTGGAGCTGACAGGCCGGAGTTGCTGCGAAAGGTTGCTACATCGGGAAAGTTTCCGGTACCGTCGGTGACAAGGTCGGTCTGACCCATGACTGCGATGGTTTGACCGGTGCCGTCGATCCCGCCTTTATATAGGCCGCCGAGGTCATAGATGGTCGCGAAGTCACCAGGCTGCAGGAAATGATTACCAGTAACAGACGAGGTGACGTGGGGATCGGATTTGATAATGCGCGCTTGCGGGCGGGGACTGAAATTGTTAAGCGCGGTAATCCCCTGTACCACGCCTGCAATCGCAGAAGGCAGCGCAGGTTCACTGGCGTTCGCATAGTGGACTTCGCCGTTTATGGAGTATTTGTGGATCTGGGTGTGAAGGGAAGTCTCAACCTGCCGCGCAGTCCCGCTGAACGCGATGTAGGTGCGACTGCGCGCCATCTCGACAATGTTGAACCCTTGGCCGCTAAGCCAATTGGCGACCATATTGAAGTCACTCACGCTCAGCCCGAAGCTTTCCCCGAACTGCTCGGGCGTGAGCCACTTGTGATAGCTGGGAGAGCGGGGATCCTGCTGTTGCTGGAGCAAAAAGTCGAGGTCGTTCTGCTGCTCTGGCGTACGGCTGAACACCAGTGCCATGCGCTCCAATGTGGTCGAGCCGTTCAGCAGGCCGAGGTCAGACGCCGACCGCGTCAGCGGATGAACTGTGCCCGAGATACGCGTAAGGTTCGTGTTATCGATGCGAAGGATGCGATCGACCGCCGACGCACGATTCACCGTCAGCCAACTCAATATTGTCAGCACAAATAACGTGGCGAACTTGCGACCAAGGCAGAACGACTGTGAGGGCAGAGCTTTCATGGGTTGGTTTCCTTAACAGTACGGCAGACCGTTTGCGATTTATAAGTTGATGCGTAATCAGCAGTTGTAGCGTAATTATTGCTTGGATCATACCGTTTTACAACGTGATTTGGACTGGAGAAAGCGATTCGGCCAAAGAGCGTCCCGTTGACTCAACGGACCTGCTCGGCGTTCCTGTCACGTGCAGTTGCGCAGGGCAGCGGAAATCAACCCGTTGCAGGCACTCGTTAGAAGTAGAACGCACACCGGTTTGTCTCTGGCAGCTGGCTCACAAGCGGATTTTAAAGAGACCCGGGGTAAGGCCGCTTCCAATCCCGGTCTGGCATGAGTTTCCGTTCGTCTCTCCCCATCAATGCAGCCGATGAGCACCCGAGGCTCCTTACAACCTGAGGCTGTCTAATAGAAGAAAATGTCTGTGATCCATCAATGCCGAAAAACCGACAGGATGGCTTGGGCCGCTTTGTTTCGTGAGAAACGAATTTCGGGCATTCCAAAGTGACAGACTGGAGGTTTAGCCTACATTCCGTTCGGGAAGCAGATACGATGCTCGATCCAGGTTGGGGTGAGGGACAACGGTCAGTAAGTTAGCGGGGAGGGCTCCAAGAGGGCAGGTCTACAACACAAATTTGGTCCACTCTGAATTTGGAGGAACGCTTGATTTACCAAGAAGCCGAGTCTTCGAAACGCCAGTCGCTGAACCACTTCCACATCTTCGACCAGCATCCGCAAGCTGCCCAGCCCGGCGTCGCTCTCCGCCGAACAAATCGGCTTTGTTCCACCCGTTTCGGCGCTAATCC
>CAZDYZ010000938.1:0-5139 GCA_964509525.1 uncultured Acidobacteriaceae bacterium | reverse complement strand
CGAGCCTTGGCTGAGCCGCATCGAGAACTTCCCGGAGAGCTCCTTGTGGTCGCTGGCCGAGGAGATTCCTCCAGAGTGGTACGACAATGCAACGGATGACCTTAAACGCCTGCTTTGGCGGCTTCTGGCACGGCGTACGCGGGTACGTGAGCTGATTTTGGACTTCAAGAATTCCACCCGGAACCCCTTTCCTGAGTGGCATGATGGAATGAACTGATTTGCGGCTAAGAAGCTGAATTGCAGCGATCCTGGGATGGGTTGGTCAGGTCAGCCTGCAACTCGGTCAAGGAGAGCAAGCAAGAACACGCTGACATCGCCGGGATGAAGCAATCCTCCACCAACAGAAGTCGCAACTCCATCCGGGCAGACTAAAGCCTGCCTGAACTTCTCACGCTGAGACCGAGTGGCTGCACGGCACGGGAGAGAGCTTTCCCAGGAGGAAAAAGCAGCAAAAGTCGACAGGGGGAACCTTCCACATCCCTCCGCATTGGCTCGACAGCGTCCTGAGGGGCGCCTGCATCATTCGGCGCAGCCCTTCGTCCATCCCATGTCCCTGCTGTTAACGTCAGCCCACCTGGGATCCTCGGCATCGCAAAGCCGTTGATGCTGAAAACGCGGTTTGAAGCCCGGGAGCACTTCTGCGCCGCAGTGTTCGAGGCGACCGCCTATAATTGTGCCTTAGTAGTGACATGGGCTGAAAACTCGGGTGGGCTGTCGCCGGGTCGGCTCATTGCGATGAGTTTTGTTTCTTGAGGAAGATTCATGTCAAGACTTGCCGCGTCGCTCACCGACCGCTCTCGTCATACCCCTATCCAGGACAATACCCTCATCGTTGCTTATCTGAGCCGATTGGATAGCTTGTTCTTGCATCTCTACGGGGATTCGTTGGAATGGGAAAGGAGGATGACGTGGCGCTGACCCCTTCCTCCTGGATGGATCGCGCACTTATGAACCTCGTCCGTGGGACACTGGGTACCGCCCCCGTTTCGCTGGCTATTCACCAAAGCGAGAATCGGCCACCCGGAACCGCGGCACCCATCGGGACTCTCCGTATCGTAGACCGTTCCATCCTCGCTGCGCTGCTGATGAATCCGGAAGTGGTCTTTGCGGATGCCTACTCCGACGGCAAGATTGAAGTTGATGGCGATCTGGTCAGTATCCTCGAGGGCATTTACCGGTGCGCTCCGGGAGTTCAGACCTGGTATTGGCGCCTGATGTCGAAATGGCTTGCGTGGGTTCAAGCCAACACCCCTTATGGGTCCTCGAAAAACATTCACCATCATTATGACCTTCCCACCGACTTCTACAAGCTTTGGTTGGATCAGCGATTGGTATACACGTGTGCTTACTTTCCCAAAGAGGGCATTTCGTTGGAAGAGGCTCAGGAGGCCAAGCTTGACCTTGTCTGCCGGAAACTATGGCTCAGGCCCGGGGAGACGGTCGTCGAAGCAGGCTGCGGTTGGGGCGCGCTGGCACTCTATATGGCGAAACACTATGGCGTGAAGGTGAAGGCGTTCAACATCTCCCACGAGCAAATAAGAGTGGCTCGCGATCTGGCCAAGGCGGCAGGTCTGTCCTCCAGAGTTGAGTTCCTGGAAGAGGATTACCGCGATATCACCGGCCACTGCGACGCATTTGTGTCGGTTGGGATGTTGGAGCACGTCGGACGCGAACACTATCGGGACCTGGGCCGGATGATTCATCGTGTGATCGGTGACGAGGGTAGGGGATTGTTGCATTTTATCGGTCGCAACCGCAGGCAACCCTTTAGCGTATGGATCCGGAAGCGCATATTCCCAGGCGCCTACGCACCCACTCTCCGTGACACAATGGACGTTTTCGAGCCTGAGCGGTTCTGTGTGATTGATGTGGAGAACCTCCGTCTGCACTACGCGAGAACCATCGAAGACTGGCTAAACAGGTTTGAGTGCGCCTTTGACACGATCGTACACCGCTACGGGATGCGTTTCGCGCGAATGTGGCAGTTGTACCTTGCCGGATCAATCGCAGCCTTTCGAGTAGGAACCCTTCAACTATTCCAGGTCGTGTTTACCGGAACCCGTTGTCAATCCATGCCATGGACACGCAACCATCTGTACACCGCTGCCAGCCGAGATAAGGCAGACGACGAATTATGGACTTCTGCGATGTCTTGATTGTCGGCGGGGGGCCTGCAGGATCCTCTTGCGCCTGGGGCCTACGCGAATCGGGGCTTGACACGCTCGTTATCGACCGCTGCACGTTCCCTCGCCATAAACTTTGCGGCGGGTGGATCACCCCGTTGGTTCTTGAGAGCCTGGGAATCGCTCCCGAGGCATATTCTCCCGGCCGCGTTCTGCAGGCGATCACTGGTTTCCGTGTGAGTTGCATGCAAGAGCGGCATGTCGAAATCCGCTATGGTCGGACAATTAGCTATGGTATCCGGCGTTGCGAATTTGACGAATATCTCCTGCGGCGCTGTGGAGCCCGCATCCGGGAAGGCCTACCCTTTACTTCTATCGTTAGGAGTAGTGATGGCTGGATCGTTAATGGCGAGATCAAGGCACGCATGGTGGTCGGCGCGGGAGGACACTTTTGTCCTGTTTCTCGCTTTCTGGGGAACAAAGCTTCCAGCCCATCGGTAGTAGCCCAAGAAATAGAATTCGGGATAAACGCAGCGCAAGCCGCTGGTTCAGGGCTGATCGGCGAACTACCTGAGCTGTATTTTTGTCGGGACATTCGGGGCTACGGATGGTGCTTTCGCAAACAGAATGTACTGAACGTTGGATTGGGACGCATCGACAATCACGGAGTCTCTGCAGACTTCAGGCGTTTCCTTGGTCTTCTCAAGCAAGACAGGCACATTGATGTACCCGATAAAGGCATTTTGGGGCATGCCTACTGGCTCTTCGGCCGTTCCCAGCGGTCGGTTCTGGGTGATGCAATTTTGTTGATCGGAGATTCAGCGGGGTTGGCCTATCCCGAGAGCGGCGAAGGAATCAGGCCGGCTATAGAATCAGGGCTGATGGCTGCTCACACTATCATCTCCGCAAACGGCGATTACAGTGCCCAGCGACTGGAACCCTTCCGTGAGCTTCTGAATGCACGGTTGCGTCCCAGGCGTAATGGCTTCGAGTCGCTGGCCCAATTCCTTCCCCACCCCGTTCGCGAGATCTGCAGTCGCCTTCTGCTGAGGAACCGCCCCTTCTGCCGCAACATCGTCCTTGACCGTTGGTTTCTGCGTCTTGCCGAGCGTCCTCTGAGCTTCGCCTCGCAGATGCCGTTGCAATAGCCGTCGAAGTCTCAGCTTCAGCTGACGGATTCGGATTCGGTTATCGTGTTGGCAGGGGATACGGTCCGCGATAACCGATCTGGTGCGAGATGCGACGCGCCGCATCTTTGACCATCTCCGCCAAGCGAGGAATGGCATCACGCCGCACGGCGTTGATCGTTCCGGTCGCTCCAATGCTAGCCTCCAGGCGCCCCTCACTGTTGAAGATCGGCGCTCCTACACAACGCGCGCCCAAGCTGTTCTCCTCATCATCCACGGAATATCCCAACTGGCGAACGCGCTCGAATTCTTTCATCAGCTTTGCCGTGCTAGTGATCGTGTAGGGCGTGAGCTTCTTGAGCCCCCGGCGGCGAACAATCATCTCGCGCTCGTCAGCATCGAGGTACGCCAGCAATGCCTTGCCGACCGCCGTGGAATGCACTTCCATGCGACGACCAATCCAGGTGTCCATCTTGATGAAGCTCGGCGCTTCCACCTTCTCCACGTACACCGCTTCCTCGTGGTCCAAGATCGCCAAATGAGTCGTGAGGTGGATCTGGTCCACCAGGCGACGCATGATGGGAAGAGCCACCTCGCGGATGTCTACGCCGCTCAGCGCCGCGCGGGATAGGCTAAGTATCTTCATCCCCAGCCGGTAGGTGCCGTCGTCGCGATCGCGGCGGAGGTAGCCGTGCTGCTCCAGGGTGCGCAGGATATAGCTGGCAGAACTCTTTGGGATCTTCAATTTGCGGCTAAAGTCGGCGTTTGACATACCGTTCTCACGCTCCGCCGCAGCTTCCAGGATCAGCAGCGTGCGTTGCACAGCGTTGGAGGAATTCCCATTTTGGGCCGTCATTACTAATCTCCTCCTCCCCAGTTTGGTGCAGAATAATGAATCATTGTTCAGTATATTGAACATTGGTATTGTACCGTAAACCAGAAAGCGGCTATGGTGTGTGCACCTTATAGAAGATGCGTTCAACATAATGAACACGAAACCAACTGTGGCGCCAGACGACATGTAACGGAAGACTTTCGAACCCCTACTCTGATTCCGAACTCGAGAGGAGATCACGAAGATGACAGGCCACCAAACTGCTGCTGAACTTGCTCATTCCTGGAAGTCCGATTCGCGCTGGAGGGGAATCACGCGTCCCTATTCTGCCGAAGATGTTGTGCGCTTGCGCGGTACGCTACACATCGAACACACACTTGCACGCTTAGGCGCTGAGCGACTATGGGAATTGCTGAATAACGAGAAGTACGTCAACGCACTCGGTGCCGTGAGTGGTAACCATGCGGTGCAGATGGCAAGCGCCGGACTCAAAGCTATTTACGTAAGCGGATGGCAGGTCGCGGCTGATGCTAACAACGCCGGCCAGATGTATCCGGACCAGAGTCTCTATCCGGCCGACTCAGTGCCTAATCTGGTGCGTCGTCTGAACAACGCTCTGATTCGTGTCGATCAGATTCACCATTCCGAAGGCAAGAACGGCATGAACTGGTTCGTTCCGCTCATCGCTGACGCCGAGGCTGGATTCGGCGGCACGCTGAATGCTTTCGAGTTAATGAAAGCAATGATCGAAGCAGGTGCGGCCTGCGTACATTTTGAAGATCAGTTGTCATCCGCCAAAAAGTGTGGCCATCTCGGCGGCAAGGTATTGGTGCCCACGCAGGAAGCCGTGCAGAAGCTTGTGGCGGCTCGACTTGCGGCCGACGTGTTGGGAGTTCCCACGCTGGTGCTGGCCCGTACCGACGCCAATAGCGCGCACCTGCTGACCGCAGATATCGACCCCTACGACCGCATATTCCTTACCGGCGAGCGCACAGTGGAAGGTTTCTATGGTATCTATGGCGGCCTTAACGCAGCGATTGCGCGCGGGCTCGCG
>CAZDYZ010000937.1:0-2299 GCA_964509525.1 uncultured Acidobacteriaceae bacterium | reverse complement strand
CGCCTGGCTCACCATCGGACCAGAGCCCAGGCTGGCCCATGCCCTGATCAATGCTGTCGCGGTGTTGATCATCGCTTGCCCCTGTGCCCTCGGGCTGGCGACACCAATGGCGATCATGGTTGGCACCGGACGCGGCGCGCGAGCCGGCATCCTTATTAAGAATGCCGAAGCCCTTGAGATGCTGCAAAAGGTCGACACCCTGGCGCTGGATAAGACTGGAACACTCACCCAAGGCAAGCCGGAACTGATCAGCGTCATGGCCGTCGGCGGAGAGACTGAGGAACGTGTCGTGCGGTTGGTCGCCAGCCTGGAGCGCGGGAGCGAGCATCCATTGGCAGCAGCAATTGTCGAAGCGGCGGATGTGAACCAGCTTTCGCTGATTCCGCCGGACTCGTTCCGGTCGCTCACGGGTCGTGGTGTGGTGGGTACGGTCGGTGGGCATGAGGTTGTGGCGGGAAATGAATCAGTCTTCGAAGAGTGGAAGATCGACGCCGGAGAGCTGAAGTCCAGAGCGCAACAGATGCGCAAAGATGGCGAGACCGTGGTCTTTACCGGAGTGGACGGACGAGCTGCGGGGTTGTTGGGCATTGCCGATCCGGTCAGGCCGGAAGCAGCGCGGGCGATCGGAGATCTACGCCGCGAAGGTTTGCGCGTCGTCATGCTCACCGGTGACAGCCCGACTACTGCGCAGGCGGTCGCGAGACAGGTCGGAATTAGCGACTTCGAAGCTGGAGTTTTGCCCGATCACAAAGCCGATGCAGTGAAGAGGCTTCAGCAGCAGGGAAAAGTCGTCGCGATGGCGGGTGATGGTGTCAACGACGCACCTGCCCTGGCGCAGGCGCAGGTTGGCATTGCGATGGGCACCGGAACCGACGTTGCCATAGAAAGCGCCGGCATCACGCTGCTCAAAGGCGATCTCCAGGCGCTAGTGCGGGCGCGCCGACTAAGCCAGGCCGTGATGCGTAACATCAAGCAGAACCTTTTCTTCGCATTTGTTTATAACTCAGTGGGCGTTCCGATCGCGGCCGGCATTCTCTATCCCAAGTTTGGGATTCTGCTGAGTCCTATCATCGCAGCCGCAGCCATGAGTCTTAGTTCCGTATCTGTGATCAGCAATGCGCTGAGGCTGCGGCAGGCGAAGCTGTGAGTATTCACCAATTCCACGGGGAAGAATACACCTCGGGAGGGAGCTCTGTCCCACTTCGCGACAGAGGTAAGCCAGAGAGGATTTCCGTTGCTTGGCGGGCCGACTGCCGCAGTGCAAAACCCCTCATCACCGTAAACCGCCAGTCCCAGCACAAAACGGATCAACCGATGGCTACCGTAGATTCGATTTCTGAGGTACTTTAGGAGCTACTGGCGAGAGGCAGACAACAGCATGCTGCAGCTGCGTCACAACTTCTTCAAGTAGTCCACAATCTCGGGGCTTGTCCAGTCTGCCGCGCCGATGAACTTGCGGACGATTTTTCCATTGCTATCAATCACGAACGTCTCGGGAAATTTAAAGGTGCCATAAAGGTCGTTGCTGTGTTTGGTGTCGCGGACGGTAAGCAGATCGATATTGTGATCACGAACGAACTGCTCGTAGGAGTTGACGTCGTCGTCCTCGCTGACGGCTAGGATGGTCACTTTGTCGCCAAGCTGTCTTTGCAGCTGTACCAACGATGGCATCTCCTGAATGCACGGCGGGCACCATGTTGCCCAGAAGTTGAGTACCACGGGCTTGCCGCGGAACTGACTAAGCGAGATCGAGCGCCGGCCGTCAGGGATAGTGAAGTCGGGGGCTGCGCTGCCGATGCGCGGAGGCCTGCTGTTGCAAGTGGCCAAGAAGAACAGGGACACCAGAATGGCGGGTATCAGACCTTTCACACACATATAATAATCCACGGTAGCAGCGCAGCACCCGCGACAGTGACACGATCCTAGGGTGCCTCGACTCAGAGCAAACTTAGGCGACACCGCTGCAAGGTGTCCTGCATGGCTGGCTGCTGAATCGCTGGTCGCTTATGGTGAACCCACCCCCCAGCCTGGAGGTGTCGGTCATCGTTCCGGCACGGAACGAAGAGGCCCGCCTGGCCGACTGTTTGCGCACACTGGTCGGGCAGACCGGGACCAGCTACGAAGTAATTGTGGTGGATGACCATTCGACAGATCTCACGGCTGCCATAGCCGAGAGCTTTCACGTTCGGCTGCTCAGTGCTGATCCGCTTCCCGAAGGCTGGAGCGGCAAGTGTAATGCCGCCTGGAGCGGCGCCCATGCTGCGCATGGCCACTGGCTGCTGTTCACCGACGCCGACAC
>CAZDYZ010000936.1:0-5667 GCA_964509525.1 uncultured Acidobacteriaceae bacterium | reverse complement strand
GCGGACTGGCCATTGATACGCGAAACCGTCTGTTGTATGTAGGCGACACCGAACTGGACCAAATCCTGGTTTACGACGCAGATAGTCTGAAACTGGTCCGCAAGTTGGGCACCGCGGGTAAGCAGCACACGCTGACCACCCCGGGAGATTTTTCTAAGCCGGCGGGAGTTGCGGTCGACGCCGAAGGAAACCTCTACGTTGCTGATACCTGGAACAATCGCATTCAAGTCTTTGACGCTGACGGGCAGTTTGTCAGCGCTTTTGGTAAGGCTGGCGACGGCCCGGGCTATTTTTCAAGACCCAAAGGCGTTGCCATCGATAGCGATGGGCATGTTTGGGTGGCGGACGGAATGCAGGACCGAGTACAGGTGTTCAATAAAGAAGGGCAATTGCTCATTGCCTTTGGCGGACACGGCTTGCTTCCCGGCCAGTTCCAGGGACTTGTGGGCATCACCATCGACAAGCGTAATCGCGTCTTCACGAGTGAGATCTTCCCGGGGCGCGCGCAGCAGTTTCAGTACATCACCGACGCGGAAGCTGACGCCGAGCGCGAACGAAGGGCTGCGGAAAGACAGAAACGCGCCGCTGAGAAGAACGATTCCACGCCGAGCGCACTCCCCCAGGCGAATGCACCCGCACCAGCCCCAAGTAAACCGTGATTAGCACCCCAAAAGCAATTGGTTGGTCGGGATTGGGCTTAACGGCCAACCAAGCTCCATTCAATTCCTTAATGCGTAGGTCATTTGCAACGTGACGCACGACACGGTCACAAATCGCTGACTGAGCGCGTGTAATTGAACATAGCCTTGTGATCTGTAGCACGCTTATTTTCGCTACAGTACCCTGAGGGAATTTGCATCACATTGGGCCATATGACGCAAAGCTTGCTTGCGTTCCGAAGCTTGGCACTGGCGGCCCAGTCTTCTAAGGTGCTCATTTTCTGCGGCTTACAATAGAAATGAGAAGACACTGACTTTGTGCCGGTTCGGCACTAGGGGTGCACTTTGCGACATCACAAGCTGCGCTCGCTCCAAGCGCTGGCTACGCGAACTTAGTTGAGAAGTGTTGCAACACCAATCGGAGGTTTTTCTACACATGAAGAGAGCGATCTTAGTAGGGCTTGTCGTTCTGGCCAGCGCTGGTTTAGCAATGGCCCAGAACTATTCGTCCCCCATCGACGTCCTCGGCGCTCACAACAACGGCGGTCGCGGGTGCGCGGGTTGTCACTCCCCGCACAGCGGAGCCTACGGTTCCGGCCATGGTACCGCGACCACTGTTTCAGATACTGGCAGTTATGCACTGTGGGGCCAGGATGCCTCGCCACTGTACGGCAAGTCGGTTGCGTTCGGTGACAACGGCAGCTATGTCGAAGTTCTTCCCAGTGGCATAGCGTCTGGCAGTCAAGAAGTCGGAGGCATCCTGCTGTGCCTGAGCTGCCATGACGGGAACTTGACGCCGCGCAATATGATGGTGAACCAATCGTATGAGCAGAGAATTGGCTTGCTGACAAACACTGCGTACGGCAGCAACCCCATCCCGACGTTGCTCGGCAATGATGGCACTGGCGCTGGAAACTACACCAACGACCACCCGGTCGGCCAGAACGCCAACATTAGCTCAGGCAACGGCTTGGTCTGGACCAACCCTGCGTTCACTGTAACGCCCGGCAGCCCCTACGCCCAGTTCGTCAAAAACTATGGTTGGCCGGCACTAGCTCCTGGCAAGTGGAGCAATCCATATGGTGTGACTGCCGGTGGCAAGCCCTATGTACTTTGCACGACCTGCCATAATCAGCACGTCATGACTGTGTATACGTCCAGTGCTGCTAGTCCAATCGCGAGCGATGGGGGGGGTAAGTACTATGCGACCTATTTCTTCATCAATGGTCCGTACAACCCCAACATCAACAACGTGGCGAACACCAATGCACCGTCGACAACCCAATTCTGCCGCCAGTGCCACTTTGGCGAATCCAACGAAGCAAACAACACCAACAACATAACCACCGTGTTCCAGTGAGATCGTCAATCCGGGGGAGAGAGGAAGCTCTCTCCCCTTTTCTGTAGGCTGCGGCAGGAGGAGTCATGAAGTCTCTGGTAGTCTTCGCTCTACTACTCGGAGCGGCAGTGGCAGCAACGGGCCAGGTTTCATCTCACAATCCGGCAGGAGCTAATCCCCCCGCCGCGGCAAGTCTTCCCTCGACAAATTCGTTGTTCGATCCCAGCGCTAGACCGGTGGCGCGAGTGAATGGAGCGGTTTTGACTGACCGGGACCTATTGCGCGAAATGCTGCAAATCTTCCCTTACGCCAACCAACACAATGGATTCCCGAAAGCGCAAGAAGCGTCCATACGGCAAGGCGCTCTACAGATGATTATCTTCGAGGAGTTGGTGTATCAGGAAGCCAAGCGCAGAAATCTGGTCGTGCCGGCACGGGCACTCCTGCAATCGGAAGCGGAATTCAAGAAGCAATTCAACAGCGCCGCGGAGTACCAGCAGTATCTCAAGCTGGAAATGGGTGGATCCGAGCAGCAAGTCCGCGACAAGATCAAGAGATCCTTACTCATCGAGCAGGTCCTGAAGAGCGATGTGGAAGACAAATCCGCGGTCACCCTCGGCGAATTGCGCGCCTACTATGAGAAAAATCCGCGGCGTTTCCAAGTCCCGGAATCCTATGCCTTCCAATCCATTTCCATTTTGCCCCCGCAAAATCCGAACCCAGAACAAAAGACGGAAGCATTGAAGAAGGCCAGTGCTGCGCTGGCTCAAGCCAAAAGCACGAAAAGCTATCAGGAGTTTGGATTGTTGGCCGAAAGGATTTCGGAAGACGATTTCCGAGTGAACATGGGCGATCACAAGAGTGTGAAGAAAGACGTCCTGCCGCCCCAAGTGGTGAAGGCCTTCTCGTCCATGAGACCCGGCCAGGTTAGCGATCCGATCCAAATCGAGCAGGCGTACACGATTGTGCGGCTGAATGGACATACCACAGCAACGATGCGCAGCTTTGAAGAGGTAAAAACTGAACTCAAAGTCGAGCTACAGAATGTCAAGTACGAGCAATTGCGCGCCGGCCTCGACAAACGACTCCGGACGAACGCCAAGGTGGAAATTTTGTAGCAAAGCGATGAACAGGGAGTTCCTCCGGTGCCCCGCCGGAGGCGATAGGTGCGGCTTGCTGGAACCAAAGAGCGAGTTCCTGACTGACAAATCAAAGCCCTGGCGGACAAGTCGGCGATCACCATTACGACGGCTGTCGAAGTGAATGTTTGGGGCTTGGTTTGCGTGTGGGATAGGGCACTGGCACTGGGTGAGAAGTCGCAGCGGGCCAAGAAACCGGTGGCAAGGGGAATTTGAAATAGGCTGTAACTCCATGGATATATGTGCCTTAGATGAAGTTGGTGACAGTCGGCACTTGGCAATGGTTGTGCAATCACAAAGCTCGGGGAATCTCTAGTGGGTCTGGGTCATCGGCGAAACGGAGACGCCGCACAGAGTGAAACGGGTTAGGCAATACGGTTGGCTGCTGGTCTTCAGTTTGATGCTTGGACCAAGTGTACGAGCGCAGGTGCAAGTGGGTGATGATCTGCGCATGAACCTCAACGGATTGATCGAGGCAGGGTACAACGCGGACTACGGCGACGAAATTCCGTCCAGCCACGGGCTCACTGCGGGGGGAAACGCTCAGCTCAGCGGTTCCTACTACGATCCAAACTTTTTGAACTTTACCGTTACGCCGTATTACAACCAATCGAGAGCGGATTCCAGCTTCCAATCGCTGACCAATGCCAGCGGGGTTGCGGGAACCGCGAATTTTTTCACTGGAAGCCGGTTTCCGGGATATGCGTCCTATCATTACGACCGCGATAGCACCGGAACGTTCGGGCTGATTGGCACCCCGAATTTTACGACCATCGGAACAGGTCAGGGCTTCGGGGTGGGCTGGAGCGCCTTGTTGCCGGACTGGCCGACTTTTTCGGTGAGCTATTCTCAGGGTAGCGGAAGCGGAACCCTTTTTGGTACCAATGAGCTGTCCACTTCTTCAACCAAGACACTCAACGTGCGGTCCACGTATCAAGTGGCGGGTTGGCGACTAAGCGCAAACTACGACCACTTGAACGTCGACACCAACATTCCTTTTTTCCTGGCCGATCAAAACGGAAGAGATTTCTCGAGTTCTAGCGGGAACGATGTTGGGATCAATGGCAATCACGATCTTCCTTGGCACGGATCGATTGCGCTGGGTTTCCTGCACTCGACATACTCGGGAAACTTCGGATCAACCATCAGTGACCAGACCGGCGTAACCAACTTTTCGACCAACGAACAGACCGGGCTGGTTAGCTTCCATCCCACCGTCAAGCTGGGGTTGTTCTTCAACGAATCGTACACTGACAATTTGAATGGGGTTTTGTATCAAAACATCATCAACAGCGGGGGTGGAGTGCCACTGGTGCAGCTGGCGACCACTTCCAATTCATTCATCATGAGCAGCGGCGTGAATTACGCGTTTACACAAAATTTGTATGGCCAGGCTCAAATCACCTATTACGACCAGTCTTATTTTGGGCAGAGCTATCAGGGAAGCTACTTCACCGGCACGGTAGGCTACGGCAGACGCATACTGAACATCTTCACGGTGTCGGCGTCAGTGGTGGAGAGCACCAATAAATTCGCCAACAATGCTTTGGGCTTCATCGGGAATCTGAATGCCTTCCATCATTTTGGTGCGTGGGAAGCCTCCGGCAGTTTCAGCTACGCGCAAAACGTACAAACGCTGCTGGTGACCTACACGACGTCCTACTACAACTACAATGCGAACTTACACCGCCGGTTGGGGACGGGTATGCAGTGGACCGGCGCGTTTAACGGCACTCATAGCGGATTTAGCCAACAAGTCGGCACAGTAAATGAAAGCGAAGCGTTTTCGACCAGCCTGTCGGTCCGTCGCGTTTCCATAAATGGAAATTATGTGAAGTCGCGCGGGCAAGGGATTCTGACCAGTTCGGGCATTCAGCCAATCACTACTCCGGGGCTGCCCCCTCTGGGGATCATTGTGTATAACGGCGAGAGCTATGGTGGGGGCATCGCCCTAACCCCGGTGTCGCGATTGACAATGTCCGGGGCCTATTCCCACGCCACCAGCGACACCTTGACCAGCGCAGCTGCTTCCAATAATAAAACCGACATTCTGTACGCCCAGCTGCAATACCAGCTGAGGCAGATCAATTTATTGGCTGGCTATACCAAGTTTACGCAGGGAATCAGCGCAAGTGGTCTTCCTGCGGGCAGTCAGTACTCGTATTTCGCGGGAGTGACGCGATACTTCAACTTCTTCTAATGCGAACTGGCGAGAGGAAGCTTCGCCGCAAGCTGCTAGCTGGATGTGTGATGGCCGCGCTCGCAGGCGCACCCGCGGTGGCGACAAAAAAAGACAAGAAAGAGCAGGCGACAGTTCAGGTGCCAGACCTGTTGATGGACGGCGGACGGCGGTTGACCTTCGAGCGCATGTTCAGCAGCGAACATGAGGTAAAGCCGAAGCGTGGCTTCTGGACGAAGGTGGTAGACATCGCCATCGGCGCCCCAGAATTTCACGACCTGGTGCGCCCGTACAGCATTACCACAGATTCCAAAGGGCGAATCATCGTCACAGATCCGGGAGCCCGCGGCG
>CAZDYZ010000935.1:0-3123 GCA_964509525.1 uncultured Acidobacteriaceae bacterium | reverse complement strand
ATGACGCCGCGTTCGGCGGTCAGGGCGTAGGCGGAGAGAAAGAGAACAAGAACTGGCAATGCCCAAACATAGGAACAAAATCTATTCGACACTTACAACTCCTCGATCAATTGCACCCGATTTACCGCCCTCAGGTGAAGCGATTTTTCATTGTTTGCGAAGCATTCCCGAATCATGAAGCAGGTGCGAGCGCAACAAGCCAGCCTCTGGGACACAAGTGTAGCCCAGCTAGGGAGTGCTGGGTCATCGGCCCCCCAGGGACCGCACAAGCTCGATTCGTCCCTCGAGTACAATCGCCAGAAATGTCCTGATTGACCTTTCCGACAAGACCTCGTGTTCTTCGCGCTACTTTCCCCACCGCTATCAGGCTGCGCTCGTTTGTTCCTTCCCGTGTGACTCGCAGGTGTAATTCTACAGTGATAGTACAGAACTATCTCGCAACCCGTCTCGCTTTCCGCGCCTCACGTGATTCTCCAGAAGTCGGCTCTTGTCGGCACCAAAACCGCCAAGTCCTCGCGAGCTTGGCGGCCTACCCGGAATCCGCACCGGGCTGATTTCACGGACCGACGCGCAGGGCTTGCTTCACATCGTGACCTCGCTTACCACCGCCGGATCATGTCTAGCTGGGATACCTAAGGTTCTAGCGTTGGGCTAGAAAGGCCCGGGTCTAGGCTCCTGGTCTCCGTGAACCGCTTTCTTCACATAGCACCTGGGCCAACAATTGTGGTTCAACGTTTCCTCCACTAACGATCGCCACTGCGTTTTTCGACTCGGGTAACTCTTTTGCATGAAAAAGCCATGCGGCAAACGTCACTGCGCCGCTCGGTTCGGCAACGAGACAAGCATTCGTGATGATCCGGCGCATCGCTGTGCGGATCTCGCTTTCCGATACGGTGATCACGTCATCTACAAAACACCGAATGTACTCGAAATTCAGCGGTCCCACGGATTGCGCGCGCAGGCCATCTGCCAGAGTACTCGAGACCCGCTCTGCGGGGAGCTCGACGATCTCGCCCTTGCGGAAGCTCTGTTGCGCGTCATTAGCCAACTCGGGCTCGACGCCAATTACCTTGGCCTTCGAACCGCTTAGCTTGAGGGCCGCGGAGACACCGCTGATCAGACCGCCGCCGCCGACGGGTACGACGACGAGATCGACGTCAGGACGATCTTCTAGAATTTCGAGTCCGACAGTGCCCTGGCCAGCTATGATCTGCTCGTCATTGTATGGAGGAACGATAGCGTAGCCTTTCTCGCGAGCAAGTTCTTCGGCTTTCCTTAGACGCTCCGAACTTGCAGGACCTACTGTGACAATTTCGGCTTTCAGCGCAGCGGTGCTGTCAACCTTGATCTTGGGCGCATTGCGCGGCATCACGATCACCGCCTTCACGCCCAGTGCACGCGCCGCGTAGGCAACGCCTTGTGCGTGATTGCCGCTGGAATATGAGATAACCCCGCGCTGCCGATCTTGTTCTGTAAGCGAGGCGATCTTGTTATACGCACCGCGCAGCTTAAACGATCCGATCGGCTGAAGGCTCTCGGGCTTGAGCCAAAGCTGCCCTTGTATTCCCTGTGCCAGCTCGTCAGCGACAGCTGGCGGAAAGTACGGAATTAGCGGCGTGTGGGCGGAGATGCCGTGCAATCGCTGCTGCGCAACCTGAATTCGCTTAAGATCTATCATGTTAGAAAACGGCACAACCTTCACGTTGGCCGCGTGAGCCGTTAGGTCCGCGTCAGGGGGCGCCCAGCAAGAAAGGGCTTTGCCCTGAGCTTTTCTGCGAATCCTGTAGGAACCCGCTCCGACCACGTCCGAAGCACCTACGCCCTCCGAGCCCGTTTGATTTTCAATTGCCGTGACGGGGATCCGGAGTCCCGCAACGCCTCGAGCGAGGACCGCATTTCCGCGTGCAACCAGGCCTTGCCGGCGCCAGTCTCCGTAACCCTCGCTTCGTGGATCATCAGTGCCATCCAGTGTATAAGTGCCAGCCGATCGCGCAAGGTTGGCTTACTTCCGACTTCTACATGCGTGATCGCGGGAGTGACTAGTGCGTTGATTAGGTGGTCCTTCGGGATCTCGCGCTGGAGCCAGAGCAGCTCCGTTGGCGGAATCACCGTATCGTCGGAGCCATGCAACAGCAGTACCGGCATGCTAAGAGAGTTGAGATGACCGGCCGGGGAAGCCGCTGCCAGTTGTGCATGCCGCTTGTCTATTTCGGCAAGGAGAGCTGGCGACAGCTGCTGTCGCTGCTTGTGATAGATGTGCTGCATGGTTGTCTGGTCGGCAGGACTCATCGTCTTCGTAAGCTCCTCCGAGGCCTTTCCTTTGCCGGACAGCAGCAGTTTGATTGAGTCATGTGCAATCCGTGTGTCCTGCACAGCAAAAAAGTCCTGCGGTTCGTCATACAGAACAATTAGCGGTCCGTACTCATGGGGCGGGAGCTGCTCGACAGCTCCGTCTGGGCGAACGGCTTCGCCCGTGGCGAAGAAACGAATAACATGCGCCAGATCGTAGTGCCCGCCAACCGTCCCAACCCAAGCAATGGACTGGGAATACCGCGGATCGCTGGCTGCAAGCAGCGCCAGTCCTCCAGAGAAACTTAGTGCCAGAATACCGACTTTGCGACCGTCGAGTTGCCGGGTGAAACTTTGAGCCGCCGTGCCGATGAGATCGGCCGACTCGGCCTCCACACGGTAATCGGCAATCCCGGGTACCTGTGGTGTCATGACGAAGAAGCCGCTGGCCGCCAGGGACCGCGCGAAGTTTACCAGTCGCGGCTCATTCAGCCCGAGCTCGTGCATGCCGTGCACCACAATAATCCCGGGTGCAGAGGCAACGCCACGCGGCAGGTAGGTGCGCGCAGAAATCGTCACGGTTTTGAAGTCAAAACTCGTATCGCGAACGTCAACCGGATGCACACCGTAGTTGGCGATCCATCCCGCAGCACGGGGGTCAGCGATGCGCTGCAGCAGAGAAGCAGCCTGCAAGTAGTCTTGTATCGTCGGATACATAGCGATCACGACTAGCGGCAGCAGCAGAAGTATCCACGCAGTCCATGTTGCGTTGCGCGCAAGTGCATTTGTTGGCAGATCGCGAACTTTCCACGGAACTGTTGTCATGGAGAAGAT
>CAZDYZ010000934.1:0-1897 GCA_964509525.1 uncultured Acidobacteriaceae bacterium | reverse complement strand
GCGTGCTCACCTGAGACCACCGGTTCGCGATACGATCCGTGCTGACCCGTTCCCATTGGTCGAGTTCGACCGAGTGACACGCGATGCAGTGTTGTTTCTTTTCGTCCTCCAATAGCTGACGCGCCATCGTGAACCTCTCTTTCTCTCGGTCGAAGTTACCCTTCCATGCTCCTTGCCCTACGTTCACCGGCCCGTCTCCCGACGCACATTGCATTTTCGCGTGCTCTCCCGATCCGAGCGAGCGCATGGTGAGCGTTTGCTTTCCGTCCGGACGGCGTTCTATGGTACCACGCGAAATCTCCCGGCACCGGGTCCCGGTGCCGAGAGCAGGACCGAGAGCAGGAACCCCATGCGCCGCGTTCCCGGTTCTGCCGGATCACCATAAGTTCCGCGGCAAAAGGCGCAGAATCCTTCATCAGTTTCTTCTGCGCCAAAGCGCGTCTTGCATCGCGGTGAATCTCATTTGCATAATGGCTGTCGGAGGCACACATCTGGATGGGTCTTTTGCGCAACGCGAAGCTGAGGCTTCAGTTCGGGTTGTGGGGTAAGATTCGCGCCAACAATTACCACAGCTTTTACTTGTCACACTCTTTGTTTGGCGAAGATATGGTAGTGCGTGCCCTGCTTGCTGAGGTACGCAAGGGCTTCTACATTGATATCGGCGCGCATCATCCGGTTTTTTCTTCCAATACTTATCATTTCTACGAGCGCGGTTGGCGGGGAATCAATATCGACGCGACGCCTGGCAGTATGGAGATCTTCCGTCAGGTGCGCCCGCGCGACATCAACTTAGAGCTCTGTATATCGAGTTCGGAAAACTCCGCTATTCGTTTCTTTCTGTTTGAAGATGGGCTTCTGAACACTGCCGATCCAGAGACGGCAGCACGGGCGCAAGCCGCAGGCCACCGCCTCGCCGGCGAAGTCAACGTCCCGAGCAAGACTCTTTCGCAGATCTTCGCCGAGTATCTTCCCAATGGCACCGAAATCGACTATCTGAACATCGATGTCGAGGGCCTCGATGAGCCAATCCTCAAATCAAACGACTGGAATCGTTTTCGTCCCCACGTGGTCTCGTTTGAATGTCATCTCAGCCAAGGAGACCGCTTTGACGAAATTCCGATGCTCCGCTTCCTCGCCGCGAAAGGGTACGAGTTTCAGGCAAAATGTGGGTCCACGGTTATCGTGCAACGTCTGCCCTAAAAGGCGGCTGCGCTACGATGGCTCGGTGCGCCAGGAACCCCTGGCGCACCAGCGTGGGCATCCCTTCGCTGGTCAACAAAGGTCTTGTCGGGCCGGCATAGTGCCTTGCGATCGCGTCGTTTCGCAAACCAGGTTGCAGGCTCAATTGGTACGTCGCCGGCAGAAAGCCCACTGTGTTGCTTCTGCTGGCCCAAAGCGCATAGAGCGTTTGTTCGATCCAGCCGGTTGACCGCGCCACGTTGGCGTCGGCTAACGCGGAGTCACAATAATCCAGCGTTTCATGCTGGCGGGCAAAAAGCATAATGCCGGTGTTGATCCTCGGCTGCAAATTGACACCAAGCTGCTCGAGTGCGTAATGCTCGGTGATATTGTAGTTGCTTGCCGGATCCTGTTGAAACCAGTGGGTGGAAACTGGGGCGGCATCGCCCACCAAAAGTTCCGCGGGTTGACGGAAAAAGAGAAGGTCGCTATCCAGTGTAAGAAGATTAGTGGAACCGCCGAATAAGACGAAATCAGTGAGTTTCAACATAAATCCATTCGCCCGCCGCGCCGCAAGGAGCCGTGTAAGTCTGTGCTTCTCGAGATAAGCTTCCACCACCTGATCCGCTTTCGCCTGCCCCACAATCAGCGCATTCGGGAAGTGGGCCGCTAGGCGGCGGATCGCCCTTGAGGGCATTTTTCCCTGGGTGTGAATGAC
>CAZDYZ010000933.1:0-4991 GCA_964509525.1 uncultured Acidobacteriaceae bacterium | reverse complement strand
GGTGGGCGAAATCGAAGACGAGTTCGACATCTCTGAACAGCCAATCGCGCCCGGCTCCTCCTCGATGACGCTCGACGGCTCGGTCAACGTTCGCGATCTCGAGTCGCAATACCACATCGTCCTGCCCCGTGATGAGGGGTTCGAAACGCTTGCAGGATTCGTACTCGCGCATCTACAGAAAATTCCCACCGTTGGTGACACCTTCGAATATCAGGGGCGCCGTTACACGGTTATGGCAATGGACGCCTTACGCGTCGACAATGTAAGAATCGAAACCACACAGCCGCAGACCCAGCCTCTACCCCAACCTACTTCGGCAACCCCCACGGCCTACTGATGGTACGCTACCTGTTCTCGCGCCTGCTGTACATGGTGCCTGTGGTGTGGCTCGTCGTGTCAGTGGTTTTCCTGCTGATTCATCTCGTGCCAGGCGA
Organism: uncultured Acidobacteriaceae bacterium; assembly: GCA_964509525.1. GTDB lineage: Bacteria > Acidobacteriota > Terriglobia > Terriglobales > Acidobacteriaceae > Bog-257. The sequence continues at coordinate 4,557 of CAZDYZ010000933.1, read as the reverse complement.
TCCCATCCAGCAGATGCTCGGGGAGGGCGCGGCAGCAACGGACATTGCCGCAGCACGTCACGCGTACGGCCTCGATGTACCTCTCGGCGAGCAGTACGTCAACTATTGGCGCGGTATCGCACACGGCGACATGGGCCGCTCGCTACGCTTAAATCAAAACGTTGGGCGCATAATCGCGCAAGCATATCCGGCAACGATGCAACTGACCATTGCTGCGCTGGTCGTTGCACTTGGGTTGGCAATTCCGGCCGGGGTGAGGTCCGCACTCCACCGCAACCACTGGGACGATCGCGCGCTCAGCTTTGTCTCGTTGCTGGGATTATCGTTTCCGAACTTCGCTTTGGGGCCAATCCTAATCCTGATCTTCGCGATTGAACTGGGATGGCTGCCAGTCTCGGGCTCCGGATCGTTGGCGCATCTGGTGCTTCCCGCCATCACCATGGGCGGAGCCCTGGCCGCAATTCTCACGCGGATGGTACGAACCTCGATGCTGGAAGAATTGGGTCAGGATTACATTCGGACCGCACGCGCAAAAGGACTTTCCGAGGACACGGTGGTCTATCGCCACGCATTCCGCAATGCCATGATTCCAATTCTTACCGTGGTTGGTCTGCAATTCGGAGCGCTTTTGGCAGGAGCCATTGTCACGGAGACGATTTTCTCTTGGCCCGGTATCGGGCGCCTGATGGTGCAAGCCATCTCGAACCGGGATTATTACCTGGTGCAGGGCTGCATCTTGATGATCGGACTTACCTACGTCCTGGTGAACTTTATCACCGATCTGCTGTATTCAGCCTTCAATCCAAGAATACGGCAGTAGGCTGAACTTCCGGAGTAAGCACAGAACCACACAGACGTAGGGCGAAAAGTATTTTTCGGAAAACGGAGTTCTGTTTCACTTCACACAGGATGGAAGACCACCCGCAGCGAGGAGGAAGTCGTACAAGATTGGCGGGAGGGTGGGTGGTTACAGCACAACGATAGTCATGCCCTTGTTCCTCTTGCCGAGATCGGGGTCGTTCTTCAGTTCCGGCATGCGCTTTAGCAGTTCCCATGTGCGCTCATCGCTTGTGCGCCAGTTCTCGCCATATATGCAGTCTTGGATCTCGCGACGATCCGCCATCTGTCGCAACATTGACTGGAGAGCGATACGCAAATCGCCGCCCACTCCGCTGGAACCGTAACCGTGTATCAACTTCAGCACTCTGACTCCGTCCTGCTGAGCGAAACGTAACTCGGTCTGCAGCCGGGCACGTGCCCGCTCAACCCCTGGCATGCCCTCTTTCACGATCACAGTCTTAATCCTGATTGCCATGTCACTGGTTGTCGTCACCATTGCAGGGAACACATTATCATCTCTCACTGTTAGCGGAGGTTGGCCGTCGTGCAAGTCTCGAAAAGCAGAATCCGCTCGCGTGAACAAAAAGAGGGCAGTCCCAAGAGCCGGATTTGGATAAAATGTTGCCAGGTAACTCCCTTCCATGCTTGTTTCTTGGTCACCAGAGTGAGATTACCGCCAGAACCTCGATAGCGACGCCTACCCGAACCCGAGGCAATATTCTGAGGCGCGCTTCGATTTTAGGGGTTGTAGTAACACGATTCAATGGTACTTTAGTAACTAATGAATTTGCAGATTCTGGATGTATGCTGTCGGCAATATGAATTCTGGCCACCAGTTCGACCTTCGCAATTCGTTACGGTTTCCGCTTCACCTTCAGGTAACGTTGAGGACACCGATGCAGGAATATCACGCCGAAACCATTGACATATCCGCAGGTGGAATCCTCTTTCACACGGAAGCGGTCATCCAAGTGGACTCCCCCGTGGAGTTTACGATTGAAATGCCAGGAAACGCTCTAGGAACGGACCATCCGGTGCTAGTCAAGTGTCAGGGACGTGTAGTGCGATGTTCAGAAGAAGGGACCGGACGGAGCGTTGCGGTGGTCATCGATGAATACCAATTCGAGCGGGTCTAGAAATTCAACCTGGGCAGGCAAGTCTGCCAACCGTGGCGGCAAGGTCCGCGAAACCAGCCCGTTTGTCTCCTCGGCAGGGCACGAGTCCGGGGAAGCGAAACCCGCTACGATTAGGATCATTCTGGCTGACTCTGAAGCCATCTTCCGCGTGGGGATGGCCAAGATTTTTGCCGCCGAAAGTGGTCTGGAGGTAGTGGCGCAGACCGAAAGCCTGCAGCAGACGCTGAACGTGGTCGCTACCACTCCTGCGAATGTCATTCTCTTTGAAACCGGGCTGTCTCCTACACCTGCTGAGGCGGTAAGTGAGATCGCACGATGCGCGCTCCCCGATGCGAAGCTGGTCTTAGTGACGCAGAGAGTTGGCGAGGAGGAAACGGTTGACTACTTGCGGCGTGGGGTGCAGGGCATCCTCACGCGTGCCATCTCGCCAGAGTTGCTTGTGCGGTGCGTCCGCAAAGTCGCGGCCGGCGAAACCTGGCTGGACAAACAGAGCGTCAACTGGGTCATCCAGGCATACCGGACGCAAGCTTTGCAGGGAACCGCGCCCAGACAGCAGTTGCGGCTCAGCGAGAAGGAGATGCTCATCATTAGCGGCGTTACGCAGGGGTTGAAGAACAAGGATATCGCGAGGGAAATCGGGACTACTGAGCAGGTGGTAAAGAACTATCTGCGCAAAATCTACGATAAGCTTCAGGTCCTGGACCGCCTCGAGCTGGCGCTGTACAGCATGAATCACCGTCTATTGGAAGGTTACGTTCTCGAGTCTGTGCGTCCAGCCGACACCTCGGGAGAGGTTGGAAAGCCACAATTCGTCGCAACCACGACAGCTTCTGCCAGTGCGCCTGTGGCGCCCGACCCGTCACCACCCGAAAAGCCAACCAGCATTTCGACCAACAGCTGATTGCAGTTCTTCGCGACGCGTGCGAGCCAACGGAACTCGTAACTGGTTGCAGCAACGCGGATCTCTAGTAAGCCAGTCTGAGGTATCGATGCACTGTCAAAAACCTTTTTCGAAGTACTCGCTGCTGTGCATCTCCATCGTTTGTCTGGTTCTCGTTCCGTCGCTGTCAGCGCAACCCAATGTACCTCCTGCGTTACGCGCTAATATCGATGAAATCGTGCACCATGTCCTGTCAACGACCGGCGTGCCGAGCGCCTCACTCGCTGTCGTCAGGGACGGAAGCATTGCGTATGTCCAAGCCTACGGCAATGCGCGTCTTGACCCGCCTGTGCCTGCAAGTCCAGAGATGCGGTACAGCATCGGCTCGATCAGCAAGCAGTTCACAGCTGCAGCCATACTCATGCTGGCCGAAGAAGGCAAGCTATCGCTTGACGATCCTGTAGCGAAATATGTTCCGGGGCTGATGCGAGGGAACGAGGTCACGATTCGCGAAGTATTGTCCCACACGTCTGGGTATCAGGATTACTGGCCACAGGACTACGTAATGCCCATGATGCTCAAGCCTGTCACTCCAGAGGAGATTCTTACTCGATGGGCGCGCATACCACTGGACTTCGACCCCGGCACTAGGTGGCAGTACAGTAACACCAATTACGTGATCGCCGGGATTATCGTCGAGAAAGCAAGCGGGATGCCCCTGTGGACCTTTCTGTACAAACGAGTGTTCACTCCCTTGGGAATGAAAAGCATCACCGACTCGGATCAGAAAGCGCTTCCGCCCAGCGACCCAAGCGGCTACTTTCGTTATGCACTCGGTCCGCTGTATCCCGCACCAAAAGAGGGCAAAGGCTGGCTGTTCGCTGCCGGGGAACTGGCGATGACGGCCGAGGATCTCGCGAGGTGGGACATCTCGATCATCCAGCAAACGGTACTAAGTCCCGCCTCTTACAGGGAAATGGAGACGGCAGTATTGCTGAAGAACGGCGCATCCACTGGCTACGGGCTTGGTGTGCGTGTTGCCCTGGTAGAAGGACATCGCGTGCTGGAACATAGCGGCGAAGTTTCGGGATTCACCGCAGAGAACATTGTGTTGCCGGACGATAAGATCTCCATCGTAGTGCTGACCAATCAGGATGCTGCTGAAGCTGCTTCACAGATCGGCAACCAGGTGCAATTAGCAGTCTGGAGGTCCACGAAGCCGCAGGACAATATTGCAGACGAAAGGGTTCGCAAAGTGTATGAGGATCTGCGGCAAGGGAAGATCGACCGTTCTCTGTTTACGGATAATGCAAATTCGTACTTTACAGATCGGGCCCTGAAGGACTATGCCAGCAGTCTTGGGCCCTTGGGCTCACCCAAGAGTTTTACGCGGGAGTCCGCTTCTCTCCGCGGCGGAATGAAGCTGCGGATCTACGACGTGAGGTATCCGGCAAAAAACCTGGTCGTCATCATCTACGAGATGCCCGATGGACGATTTGAGCAATTTCTAGTTGCCGAACAATAATCTGCCGCGGACAGGATAGGACCATTTACCGTTGCTCCGTATACTCCTGCGCTACAATGGGTTATCCGCCCTGAGCGCATTTTTGCAAGCGTGCCAGTGTCGGGCGGTCGTCACTTCTTGAGTTTCCGTGAGGCGATATGAAAGGTGATGCTAAAGTCATCGAATTTCTCAACCAG
>CAZDYZ010000932.1:0-3953 GCA_964509525.1 uncultured Acidobacteriaceae bacterium | reverse complement strand
CCGTAGAACGGCACCCGGTCCATAAATTCGCGGAAGGTTTGCCTCACATCTGTCATGTCGCGGTAGCAATCCATGTGTTCACGATCGATGTTGGTCACCACTGCAAGAATCGGTGATAGCTTCAGAAATGACCGATCGCTTTCGTCCGCCTCGGCCACCAGATATTGTGACTTGCCCAGCCGCGCATTGGAGCCCATGGCGTCTACACGCCCGCCAACAACCACCGTTGGGTCGAGTCCACCTGCGGCAAGCACTGCGGCCACCATCGAGGTTGTCGTTGTCTTTCCATGCATGCCGCCGATGGCGATGCCGTATTTCAGCCGCATCAGTTCTGCGAGCATCTCCGCGCGCTGGATGACCGGGATGTGGCCCTGCTGGGCAGCCACGACCTCGACATTGTCGCGGGTTATCGCCGAACTGACGATAACTACATCTGCGCCGGCGACGTTATCTGGACTGTGTCCCGTGAATGTTGCCGCCCCCATTGCAGCCAGTCGATTTGTAACCGGCGAAGGCCTTAGATCGGAGCCTGAAACCTTGTAGCCCAGGTTGAGCAGCACCTCGGCAATGCCGCTCATGCCGATGCCGCCCATGCCGACAAAATGTACGCGTTGGATTTTGGCAAACATGGGAGAGACACGTCTCTAGACTAAGGCTACCGCGTGCCGGCCCGGGATGCCAGCGACCCGGGCGGCCAGTGCTGCGATCTGCGCCGCTGCGTCGGGATGGGCGAAGCGTTGTGTTGCCTCAGACATACGCGTCCGCAGGGGACGATCGCGCAGCAGCGCTGAGATCTCGTCCACTAGCCGGTCGCTCGTGAGGTCCGATTGGGGCAGCAGAAGGGCCGCGTTGGCATCGGCCAGCATGGCGGCGTTGCGCGTTTGATGATCGTCGGCTGCGGTCGGCAGGGGGATGAAGATTGCCGGCTTCCCAGCCGCGGTTATCTCTGCTACGGTGCTAGCTCCGGACCGGCAAACCAACAAGTCGGCACGCGCAAAGGCCCCGGGCATGTCGTCGATGAACGGCGAGACCTCGGCCGAAATCATGGTTCGCAAATATGCCTCCTGTGCTTTGGCATAATCCTTTTCTCCCGTCTGATGAATGACATGGATCGAGGGAACCGATTCCATAAGCTTGGGCAAAGCTTCCAGCACTGCCTGGTTTATGGCATGCGCGCCTTGGCTGCCCCCAAAAACCAGCAATGTGAGACGCGCGTCCGACGGCCGCGCAGAGAGGTTGAAGAACTCGTGCCGCACGGGCACTCCCGTTACATGACAGTTGCGGAAGTAATGGCAGGTGGCTTCGAAGTGGACTGCCGCCGCACTTACCACGGGCGCAACGATACGATTTGCCACGCCGGGAACGGCGTTCGGCTCGAAGGCTACGGTGGGGACGCTCATCATCCCCGCCGCCAGCATCGCAGGTCCCGAAGCATAGCCGCCCACGCCGATCATCACGTCGGGGCGGAACCCAGCTACCAGCTTGGCCGACGCGATCACCGCACGTGGCAGATCAAGCAGCGTTTTAAGCCGAGTGGCAAAGTCGACCCGCTTCAGGGCACCGGCCTCGATCAGATGGAGTTCGAAGCCCGCCAACGGAACCAGCCGCGTCTCGATTCCGCGCTGCGTCCCGACAAACTGTACGTGCGCGCCAAAACGCGAACTCAGCTCCTGCGCGATCGCCAGTGCAGGAATGACATGCCCGCCAGTGCCTCCTCCAGCCACTATCACGCGCATGGCTATTCCGTCTGCTGGGAAATGTTGAGCAGCACTCCAACGCTAGCCAGAGTAATGAAGAGGGAGGAACCTCCGTAAGAGACGAATGGTAGCGGAATGCCTTTCGCTGGCATCATGGCAAGTACGACGCTCATGTTAAACATCGCCTGCACTACTACCATCGCGGTTATCCCGGTGGCAAGAAACTTGGCAAACATCTCGTCGGCACGAAACGCAATGCGGATGCCACGATAAAGGAAAGTTCCAAACAACAAAACCACCAGTAGCGAACCCCACAACCCTAATTCTTCCGCCGTGACCGCGAATATGAAGTCAGTGTGCGGTTCAGGCAAGTAGAAAAGCTTCTGCTTGCCTTCCATCAGTCCCAGACCAGCCAGGCCTCCAGTGCTCACAGCTATCATTGACTGGATAATGTGGAAGCCTTTGCCTTGCGGGTCTTTGAACGGATCGAGGAAGGCCTGCACGCGTGCCCAGCGCCACGGCACGCGGACCACCAGGAAGTACAGCGGCAACAACGAGGCGGCCAAACCATACCACAGATACCTGACGTTCATTCCCGCCACAAACAACAGGCAGCCGGAGATGGCAACACACGCGATGGCTGTACCCAGGTCGGGCTCTTTCACTATGAGCAGCGCGAAAAGTATTGTCGGCGCAGCCGCTGGAATTAGCACCTGCTTCCAGTCAGTAATCTGCTGCCAGCGAGATTCCAGGAAGTAGGCTAGATATAGGATGAGCGCGGGCTTTGCCAACTCCGAGGGCTGGAAGGAGAAGCCGCCGAACTTGATCCAGCGGTGTGTGTTGTGGGAATCGTGGAACAAGAATACTGCTATGAGCAGTAGGCAGGTCAGGCCGAGAAAGGTGAAGACCACTGGTGGCCGCCGAAGCTTGCGGTAATCGATGTTCATGGCCGTAACCATGGCAGCGATACCGGCTCCGGCCCACGCCATTTGCCGCAACAGGAAACCATATGGCGAACCGAATCTCTCCTTAGCCATCACCGCCGAAGCGCTGAAGACCATCACCAGGCCAAAGAAGACGAGCAGCAGGGTGACCGTAAACAGCCATTTATCGACGCTCACACGCTTGGCCATTATGCACTGCCTCCGCGCGTGCCGCTTCCCACGTGCTCCCGTTCCTGCTCTCTCGATGCCAGCTGGCGCACCTGTTCTTTGAATGTCCAGCCGCGATGCTCGTAGCTGTCAAACTGGTCGAAGCTAGCGCAGGCCGGGGCCAGCAGTACCACGTCGCCCGAAGTCGCCGATTCACTTGCCCGCTTCACCGCTGCCTCGACTGTCCCAACGCTTACGACTTCGGTGCCTCGCACCTGCGATTCGATCTTCGCAGCCGCCGCGCCTACTGTGTACACGCGCTTGACCCGCTCCTGGACCAACCTATTCAGCAGGCTGTAATCGCTGCCCTTGTCCTTGCCGCCAAGTATGAGGTGAATCCGCCCCGGAAATGCTTCCAGTGCTTTGATCGTAGCGTCAACGTTTGTCGCTTTGGAATCGTTGTAGTATTCCACTCCGCGGACCGTGGCGACATATTCCAGACGATGTTCAACGGCCGTGAACGCACAGATCGCACCGCGGATTTGGTCCTGACCGATTCCCGCCAGCGTTCCTACGCACACTCCCGCCAAAGCATTCTCGACGTTGTGAGAGCCTTTCAGCGAGATCTCGCTGGTCGGCATAATCTCGTGTTCGATATTTTGGTCCCGCCACACAATCAGTCCCTCACGAACAAACGCTCCCCGCTCAACTGGCTTCCGGCGGCTGAAGTAGTACACGGAGGCCTTGGCGTGGGCAGCCATGGTGATGCAGGACGCGTTATCTTCGTTCAGTACTGCAAAGTCGTCGGGCGTTTGATTCTCGAAAATGCGCGCTTTTGCCGCGACATAGTTCTCAAATGTGTAGTGGCGGTCGAGATGATCGGGCGTAACGTTTAGCACGACGGCAATTTTTGGATGAAAGCTCTCGATGGTTTCAAGTTGGAAGCTGCTGATCTCCAGAACGACCCAGGTGTCGCTGGTCGATCTCTCGGCAAAGCTGATGGCTGGGGTTCCGATGTTTCCCCCAACGAGCGTCTTGCCGCCACCGGCGGTGATGACCTTGCCGGCCAGCGCTGTGGTTGTGGTCTTGCCATTTGAGCCCGTGATGGCCACGATCCTGCCCTTCAGATACCGCGCAGCCAGTTCGACCTCGCCGATTACCGGAA
>CAZDYZ010000931.1:0-2087 GCA_964509525.1 uncultured Acidobacteriaceae bacterium | reverse complement strand
GTTGTTCAGTCCAATCTTGGCCTGCCGGTCGCTGATGTCTGGAAAAGGGTCCGCGGATACATCGAACAAGATGAGGTCGCCCACAAGAATGTCGATAGCCGGGGCACTGATATGTACGATCTCGCGAAATGCTGAACTTCTATGTGCTGAACATTCAAGCGATAAGATGCACTGATGCCGCCGAATATGGGTAGTGTGTCAAACTGCACCACTACCCGAATTTGGAGAAGCTTATGAGCAAACCTATCAAGGACATTGCTGCCTTCATTGCTAGATTCGCAGATCGGTTTCGGAATGCGAAACAAGTGGAAGCGGAACGACAGGCTCGACTTGCGGCGCGAGCCATCCTCTTGGTCGATGATGTAGAAATCGCGGAAACAATCCGCGATCTCTTGGTACGCCGCTGGATGGCGCTCGCAGTTATGCCGGTCTCAGGCGGTAGCGCAGCGGATACTGGAGGCGGAGACGGCTACGAACCGACGCCCACCCCGCAGCCAGGACCGACTCCCGCTCCTCAGCCAGACCCAGCCCCCACCCCTCAGCCAGACCCCACACCCACACCGCAGCCAGGACCGACTCCCGACGCGCCTCCGTCACCGGCACCGGCTTCGAACGTCGCCGCCCCAGACGTTTCCTCAACCACCCTTTTGAATGCCATTAATAGTGTCGTTGCTCAACCCGATGTCCAGCCGGGTTATCCCGACGCGAATGGAAACACAGATACGACATGGTGCAACCGCGCTGCAGATAGAGTAATGACCGATAGCGGTTATGATATGAGTCCTCTGCTACAGCCGAACCCCGCTAATGGCCAACCCGACATTGCTTGGACGACGGCCAACAATATGGCTCAAAATGCTGCCACTGCTGCAGCAAACCCAAACTCTGGCGTCACATCGCTTACCGCTGAAGAGGCGAGGAACTTGGCAAACAGTGGAATCCCCGTCCTCGCGGTAGCCGACAATCCAAGTGGCGCTGGACATGCGGCCATTGTGGCGCCGTCACAGGGTAATGTAACTATGATCGGGCAAGCTGGTGCCACAAACGGTGTGATGCCGCTTACCAGTGGATTTGGACATTTGTCCGATAGTGTTCATTTCTATCGATTGCCCCAAGCAGGGCACTAGGACCAGGCGCGCCACCTGTGTTCGTGATTCGTAACAGAGGGTACTCGTCTCTCGTTGAGTGTGGGACACACGACAGTTCTGACAAGTCTCGGGGGCTGGCCCACCTTTAGGTTTTGATTTCCGGTACATCATTCCTAATGAGGCTGCCCCACCTTTCGTGGTTTTCGAAAGGTGGGCTGCGATGCAGCCGAGGAGAATTCTCCCGTTAAGGCTGCACTACCGGTCAGTACGGGTCACCCAACTCGGCGTATCTTCATCTTCGCTTCCACACGTTCATTCACGAGTACCGGACCGGGCTCGCCAAGCAAGTAATATCGGGCGCTGCTCCAACGCCATTCTTCCGGCTTCGACACCAGGCCGCGCTTCACCGGATTTTGATGTATGTAGTGGAGTTTCTCTTGTCGTTTTTCCGCCGTCCATACGGCAAAATCGTAGAAGCGGCGCTGCCAGATGTGGTGATCGTTTGCAGAAACATCTGCGTGCGAGCGCCCCAGGTGAGCCAGCACGCGTCGCGTGTAGCCTTGCTTGATTGCCTGCATCACGGTCGAAAGATCTCCACGCTCCGACTCGCTCACCAGCAGGTGCACATGTTCAGGCATGACGACGTATCCAACGACCACGAAGTGGTAGCGTCGGCGCACGCATTCGAGCACTTCGAGGAAGAGGCCACGGCTTGAGCTGGTGCCGAGCAACGCCTGCCGCCGATAACAACTGGTTGTGATGAAGTGCAGGTAGCCTTCGCCGTAGCAACGGTGAAGTCGCTTGATCATAGGGAAGGTTCTAACACAGGCATCGACGTAGAAGCTGCGATTAGACAATCTTCCGCAGTGCTCTTTTCCGTTTTGGAACTAACCGGCGCACTGTCGCCCACCTTTCGAAAACCGCGAAAGGTGGGGCAGCCTCAAGTTAGAATGGTGCCGGCAAAGGTGGGCCAGCCCGCCAAGCCGGGCAAACCCAGGG
>CAZDYZ010000930.1:0-3748 GCA_964509525.1 uncultured Acidobacteriaceae bacterium | reverse complement strand
CGTCACCGAGCAAAAACACCTTCTTGCCGTTAAGTACGGAGTTCAGGAAATGATTTCCTGCTGAGAGCTTGGACTTGAACTCGTCACGTGAGTATACGGTCGGAGTGATCTGTCTGCCGAGCGAGGCCTCAATAGCCGGCATTTGTGTAAGGACATCATCCAAGCTGACTGCGCCGACAATCATCAGATCAACATCACTCTCAGCCTTCTCCTCTTGGCGAGCGATCGACCCGTACACAAAGGCAACCGAGATTTCTGCGGATAATTTCTCAAGCGCTGATCGTAGAACCTCGAGAATTCCGACGGTTTTGGCCACGAGGGCACGGATTTCTGCAAAAACTGGACTATTCCTATTCGCCTGGTAGAAGACTTGGTTTCCGACCGAGGTGCGTACAATCAAACCAACGCTAGCGAGTTTTTCCAGTTCACGCTGAATGGCGCCCACACTAGTATTCAGCTGCCTGGCGATCTGCCGCACGTAGAACGTCTTGTCGGTTTGCCCATAAAGCAGGCCGAGTACTCTGCCACGGATTTGTCCAAACAACACGTCGGACAACGGGTTTGCGTGTGTACGCAATTTGAGAACGATTGTACCCTTTATGAGAACGACGTTACGACTCGCTGCTACAGTACCTCTATCCGATGCCTTAGCCGATCTGTCGCCTCGCCGTCCCGAACGCGGCTCGACTGGGACCGTACGTGAACAGGTGTCTGCGGGGTGCACTTCACAAGTTGTCCCGAAGCAACCTTCCTCACTTCCGTCGCTTGTTGTCGGGCTTAAGGCATGAGCTATGGTTTGGAAATCCCACGCAGATTCGAGCCTGCGCTCCGCGGCGAGAAGACCGATAAGCTGGAGAGCCGACAGCTACTGCAGTGCTGCTGGAGGAGCGCTTCCCATGGGTGTGGTTGCCGGCCGTGGCCGACGAGGACTTGGGGCAGTTGCTGTTGCATCGGTGCCGGTTGGTGTGGGTGCGCAGCAAGGTACAGAGTCAGCTAGACGCTATCGCGAAGAACGAAGGTCTGGCTGGCCGGCGAGTGGGGACACAGAAAGGCCGCCGGCAACTGGAAGCCTTGCCGTTATCCGGCTGGTACCAGCGACGGCGCCAGGATCTGTTCGAGTTGTTGGACCAGCTGGAGCAACGCATCGCCACGAGTGGAGTTTTCCTGGCGGATGCCGATGATACTACGTGAATGCTGATGCAGTAGTGCGCACCCCGATCCCCTGGAAGAGGATTCCCCAATGTGCAGAGCCAACTCCCTGCGTATAAAGAAACTGCTCCTTGTCTTCCTGCTTCTCATCACGTACTCGGTTTCTGCTTTTGCGCGTTTTCACATCAAGCAAAATCCTGCTGATCACCACGTTCATAAGGTAAAAACGAAGAAGCCGATGCACGTTAAAGCTCACAAACATTCCACGTAATGAACAGTGGTGTTCATCTAAGAAGTAGTCAGGCCGAGCTTTACCGCAGGCGTGCAACGCCGGGAAATGAGTCGTAGCCCGAGTCAAAACTCAAGATTTGCTCGATACCATTCTGTTCCATGACGGACAGATGCACCGCGTCGCGAGCTGACAAGCGTCGATATTCCAGAACGATCTGTTTGGCCCGCTCAATCACCTTGCGGTCAATTGCCAGAACCTGATCTGTCATGCCCAGAAGAGCGTCGAAAGCAGGTTGGATTGCATCGCGACGATTGATGGCCACGTAGCGGCGCAAAATCTCTTGTAAAACTTCAGCGTCGGTAACGAGTCGTTGGCGGTCCCTGATCAATTTTTCCAGCAACCGCTGCGCCTCCGTTTTGTGTGGATGGTGGCCGCCAATGAGATACATCGGAATATTGGAATCAACCAGAATCACGAAGCCGGACCACTCCCGTATCCAGACTCAATTTCCGCAAGCATACTGTCAATGTCTCCGACAGGATAGTCATGTTCAACGGCCTTTCGGATAACTTCAAGTTTCCTACCCAGGCTGCCCGTAGGTTCCTGGCGGCGTGCCGAAGCCAACGCTTGCCGGACCCACTCCGCAAGGGACATATGGCGCGACCGAGCAACACGCTGAATTTCTCGATATTCCGGATCCTTCAAAATCACCTGTAACCTTTTAGACATAGCATTAGTCTATCTGACTAATACCAATGAGTTAATCCTGGCAGGCCACCCCAAACGAACAACGTACAAGCTACTTGACATGTACGGCTACCGGCCGTACGCTATATATGACGCTTGGGAGGGGAAATCATGAAGCGCACCGCCAGAAAGTTTCACGGCGCTCAGTCAGCACGGACCGCAACGGAGCGACTCGAAGCTCGTGTGCTGCCCGAACAGAAGACGTTTTTCCAGCGAGCCGCCGCACTTCGAGGTGTTAGCTTTACGGACTTCATGATTGACTCGATGCGAGAAGCAGCAGTGAGAGCTCACGAGGAACATGAGTTGATCACGCTCACGGCTGAGCAGCGGCAGATTTTCGTTGAAGCGCTCTTAAACCCTCCTGCACCGAACCAGGCCTTGCGCGTGGCAACCCAACGATACAAAAGAATGGTCTCTCGCTAATTGCCGGACGATCCGAAGTACATCGTAAAGCCGCTAGGCAACGAGAATCGAGCGGCGTTTCAATGTGGACAGCCTGAACTCGACCACTACTTTCATGAACGCGCATCCCGCGACATGAGGGAAAAGCTTTCGGCGGTCTTCGTTCTCGTCACCGAATCTGAACCTGACGTAGTTCTGGGTTACTACACAGTATCGGCCCAGCAAATCGATGCCGGTGAGCTTCCGGAGGAGCTGAAAAAAAGGACCGGAAAGTACAAACGACTGGGCGCGACACTACTTGGACGTTTGGCGGTGGCCAAGGAACATCAAAACAAGAAATTAGGAGCATTTCTCTTGGTCGATGCGTTGCGCCGCAGTTTGGAAGGAACGCAAACAGTGGTGTCGTTCGCCGTCGTCGTAGATGCGAAAGGCGATGATGTGGTCGGCTTCTACAAGAAGTTTGGTTTTGTGCCTCTTAGCGGTAATCGATTGATGCTTCCGATGAAAACCATCGAAAAGAACTTCTAACCTAACGCCGATTGCTTCCGAGGAGGCTGCTTCCATGGCCGGAGCGAACGTCTCTTCTCCTTAGCAGCTTGAACTCTGGGAGTTGTCGAATGAGTTCCTTGGGCCTTGTTCACCATCCGGCCCAACGTACGTTGACAACCCGTTTGCACGTGGGTGGCGCTGTTTCGATCCCGATCCCTGCCCTCTTCCGCCAAGCGCGTCGGCCGCAGCAGCACAAACAAGCTGGAGAAGATTGCCTTCCGCTGTAGAATGCAAGCCTTGTGCTGCCTGGACGGAAGCCAGGGCAGTGTGGGAATCACCTGAGCTTAGCGATTGTTGGGCTGCCTGGCGCAGGTTGTAGGCATGCGCCGCCAGCAGCATCAGCGCAGTAAGATCGGCACCACACCGCGAGCACTCCCATGCGCCGCGAAAACGGACCTGGCAGACGGGACACCGCAGGCCGCCATTGCCGTTCATGCGCGGCCCTCGACAAAGAAGAGCAACTCGTTCAGATCGTGCATCGCCTGCTTGAGTGCCCTGCCATCTCCTGCTTTAACCGCGCTTTCGATCTGTGCGTTTAGATCGATCACTTCTTCGCGGTCCTCGTCGTGCATCTGTTCCAGCAGTTGGCGCGAACGTGCGACTAGCTCACGATTGCGAGCGATGTCCCTTTGCCATGTAGCGATCAGGGCCGCCAACGCGGAGGCGACG